>JAFQDY010000193.1 GCA_017399325.1 Oscillospiraceae bacterium | reverse complement strand
TTTGGCTTTGCATTTTTAGGTAATTGGCTTGCCCGCCGCATCCCCGACCGGTATCTGCTGCTGCATAAATGACATTGAAAAACGGCTCAGATGAGCCGTTTTTTCTTTTCTTTTTCGCTTCAAACGGGTTTTTATTGTTGACGAATCTACGCCCATTTTGTAAAATAAATGTAATTGTATTTCGTTTTATTTTTTAAGGGAGCGACATGTATGCTGAAGCGTTTTATCAGTTATTATAAACCCCACAAAAAGATGCTGGCGCTGGATATGCTGGCGGCTTTGCTGATCTCCGTCACCGGTATGGTCTACCCCATCGTCACCAACAAAATGTTAAACGAGTATATCCCTCAAAAGATGTACGCCACCATCGTGATCGCCGGTCTGATCGTGCTGGCTTTGTATGTGCTGCGTATGTTTCTGCGCTACTTTGTCCAGTACTACGGCCATATCATCGGCGTGCGTATGCAATCCCAAATGCGGCAGGATTTATTTGCCCATCTGCAGCGCCTGCCCTTCCGGTTCTATGACAATCACGAAACCGGCCGAATCATGACCCGCATCACCAGCGACCTGTTTGAGGTGTGCGAACTGGCCCATCACGGCCCGGAAAATCTGCTGATCAGTTCCATTATGATCGTGCTGTCGTTTGTGTATTTGATCAGCATTGACTGGGTCCTGACTCTGATCATATTCGCCTGCGTTCCCATTCTGATGGTGGTGACCATGCACTACCGCAAGGCTATGAAAGCAGCCTTCGACGACCGCCGCAAGAGCAACGCCACAATCAACGCCGCGGTGGAAAGCAGCATCACCGGCATCCGGGTCACCAAGGCCTACACCAATTCCCAAAAGGAAGAGGAAAAATTCAAAGTGGGCGACGACGAATTTGTGAATTCCTCCGGCCGGGCCTATGACGCCATGGCAAAATTCCACGCCTCCACCTCGTTTATTACGGACATTTTCAATGTCTTTATCCTGATCGCCGGCGGTTTGTTCCTTTACGCAGACCGTATCTCCTTTGGCGATTACTCCACCTTTATCGTGTCGGTCAACCTGTTTATCAACCCGGTCAACACCTTGATCGGCTTTATGGAGCAGTTCCAGAACGGCGTCAGCGGCTTTAAGCGGTTTGTGGAAATTATGGATGAAAAGCCGGAAACCGACGCAGAGGATGCCCGGGAACTGAAAAATGTAGAAGGTGTCATTGAATTTAAGAATGTGTCCTATTCCTACGAGACCACAAAAGAAGTCCTGCACAATGTAAACCTCCGTTTGGAAAAAGGCTGCAAACTGGCCCTTGTCGGCCCTTCCGGCGGCGGCAAGACCACCCTCTGCCACCTGCTTCCCAATTTCTATCAGTTGCCGGAAGACGGCGGCTCGATCTTCATTGACGGTACGGACATTCGCAATCTGACTCTGGAATCCGTCCGCCGCAACATCGGTATCGTCCAGCAGGATGTGTTCCTGTTCGTAGGTACGATCCGGGAGAATATTCTTTACGGCAAACCCGATGCCACAGAGGAGGAAATCCACGAAGCCGCCCGCCGGGCCAATATCCACGACTACATTATGTCTTTGGAAAAGGGCTACGACACCGAGATCGGCGAACGGGGCGTAAAACTCTCCGGCGGCCAAAAGCAGCGGCTTAGCATCGCCCGGGTGTTCCTGAAAGACCCGGCGATCCTGATTTTGGACGAAGCCACCAGCGCGCTGGATAACACCACGGAAGTGCTGATCCAGCAGGCCCTTGACGAACTGTGTAAAGGCCGCACCACATTGGTGGTGGCCCACCGGCTTTCCACCGTTCGCAACGCCGACGAGATCGCCGTTGTCCTTGACGGACGGATCACCGAGCGGGGCACCCACGAGGAACTGATCGCCGCAGACGGCACTTATAAGAAACTCTACTCTCTGCAATTCCGGGAAAACGACTTGTTTGAATAACCGTATTTTACAAAGCGGCATTTCAGCCGCGAACATTCTGTATAAAACAAAAGTAAGAAAGGATGAAGAAATATGAAAAAACTGTTTGCGATCCTGCTTGCGCTGACAATGGTTTTGAGCCTTGCCGCCTGTGGCAAAAAACCTGCCACCAAACCCTACGACCCGTCTTCCGACACCGGCACTGACAACAGCACCGGCAGCGACCAATCCGCCACCGGTGACAATTCCGGCGAACACACCTGCCAGTTTGGTGAGTGGAACACTGTTGAAAAGGCCTTTGGCGTTCTGACCTTGAAGCGGAATGTCAGCAGAACCTGCACCGAGTGCGGTAAGACTGAGCAAGCCCCTTCCTACGAAGCCAAATGGGACGTTATGTCGCAGTTGTTTGCCAATGCGGAAGACAGCATCTGCATCGACCGGTATTTTGATGTTGGCGGCTATACCGACGGCCCCTTCAGTATCCAGGGTCTGTTCGCAGCCGGTGACTTCCTGGCCACCGAGCCCTATGCTATGGAAGCCGGCGAAGACACTCCCATCAAAGTCAGCGCAGATGATTACTACGCAAAACTCCAGGAATATTTCGTTCTGAGCAGCGACATCATCGCCAAGATGAAGCAGGAGCGCCCCGGCGACACTTACGAACTGTTTTTCCAATATAACGGCGCAAACCTGATGCCCTATTCCTGTGTCCACTTAAGAGATAATGTGTACGCCGTCTACTACACCTACGGCCACAGCGGCTGCACCTTTATCCCCCAGTACAAGGCCGAAGTGGAATACAATCCCGGCCAGCCTACCAAGTTCTTGTCTTTGACCACCGACGGTGTTATCTCCTATGAGATGGAACGCACCAAAAACAAGTCCGTCACGCTGGATGCCTTTGTAACCGGCGCGACTGAAAAAGCAACTGCCCTCGACGGTCTGTGCGCAGAATCCATTGCCGCAACGGCTGCTGAAGTGACCCAGTACTACGAGTTGTTCCAGGCTATGGATATCTTCGGCTTCAACCTGACCGAAGAGGAAGTATTCGGCAAGGGCTGGGGCTGGCTGAACATTGAGGCCGAGGGCGAGATCCTCAAGAGTGTGACCATGTCCACCGACCTGCCTGTCGTTATCTGGTCTGAAGACCCCAAGCCTTCTTTGATCGCTGCGGCCAAGCGGGATGTTGACAAGTTCGTCAAGCTGATTGGCGATGACAGCAACATCTACACCCGTATCGGCAAGAAGGACGCCGAAGGTGTCCAGGGCACCGACACCATCACCGACGAAGCCATTGATGAGATCCTCAGCAACTGGGCCGGTGAAAAGAGCATCTGCGTTTACACCAACGAGCCTGTTACCGTCGCCGGTTATAATTACATTCTGTCTTTCAGCATCTTAAGCCCCGGCGGTATGCACGAGCAGGCCTACGACATCAGCCTGACCATCACTCTGGCATAATATAAGCATTACAAAATCCCCTTGAGCCTATGCTCAAGGGGATTTTCTGTTGGATTTTATTCTTCGATGTTACTTTCCAGCACCACATAGTCCGGGCGCTGCTTGCTCTCCACGAAGAGTTTGCCGATATACTGGCCCAAAATGCCAAGGCCCAGCAGTTGAATACCGCCCAGCAGAAAAATGGAGCAGATCAGCATAGCATAACCCTGAATGGGAATGCCTACGGTCAGTTTCTGGATCACAAAATAGAGCATCGCCAGTATGGAACCCAGACTGCACAGACAACCTGCCACCGCCGCCAGTTGCAGGGGCATCACGGAGAAAGCGGTAATGCCGTCCAAAGAGTATTTGAACAGTTTCCAGAAGGACCATTTGGTCTTGCCCCGCTTGCGTTCAATGTTCTCATACGCCAGATAGTGGGTCTTGTAGCCGGCCCACACAAACAGGCCCTTGGAAAACCGGCTCTTTTCTTTTAAGTCCAAAATGGAATCCACCACACGGCGGGTCATCAGCCGGAAATCCCGGGCGCCGTCCACGATCTCCACATCGGAGATGCGGTTGATCAGTTTATAGAACATCCTGGCAAACCAGGAACGCAGCCGGGGTTCACCGGCTCTGGACACCCGGCGGGTGGCCACGCACTCCAAACCCTCTTCGCTGTTTAATATCTCAAACATCTCAGGCAGCAGTTCCGGCGGATCCTGCAGATCCACATCCATCAATGTGACATACTCGCCCCGGCAGTGGGCAAGACCTGCCAGCATAGCCGCTTCCTTACCGAAATTGCGGGTGAAAGACAGATAAAACACCCGGGCGTCCTCTTGGGCCAGTTCTTTGATCCGCGCCAAAGTGCCGTCCTTTGAGCCGTCGTTGATGAACAGAAATTCGTAGTCGGATACAACATTTTCCTTCCGCAGCGTCCTTACCGCAAGCCGGGCCTGCTCATAAAAGGGGCGGATATTTTCTTCTTCGTTAAAACAGGGAACCAAAATGGAAAGCAGCATATCTGTAAAACTCCCTTCATTGTTTGCAACGGGCAGGTTTCTGCCATTATTTTACTCATTTTACCACATTTTGAAACAAATTGAAATAGGTTTTTGCACTTTTGCTGTTTATAAATATCCCCCGACACGCCGTGTCGGGGGGGTGGGTCAATATCCGTACTTTTTTTGTTTCAATGTTAAAAACAGCAGCGTTACCAGCATGGCCATCATTTCTACCACAACAACGGAGTACCATATGCCGTCGATCCCCCACACAAGGGGCAACAGCAGCACCGCCGAGATCTGGAACACCAGCGTCCGCAGGAAGGAAATCATCGCCGATGTCAGCCCATCGTTGAGGGCCGTGAAGAAGGACGATCCGAAAACCGCCGTGCCTCCAAACAGGAACGAAATCGCATAGATCCTGAATGCCCGAACGGTCAACGCAAAAAGTTCCCTGTCGTACCCCACAAAGATCTTTGCAAGCGGCACGGCAAAACATTCAGACAAACCCAGCATCAGCACGGAAGCGATCAGAATGATCGTTCTGCTCTTTCTTCGCAGCCCCTTCAGTTCTTCTTTATTATCCGCGCCGTAATGGAAACTGACCACCGGCGCCACACCCGAGGAGTAACCGATAAACAGCGCCGCAAAAATAAAATTGACATACATAATTGCGCCATAGGCAGCCACACCGTTTTCCCCTGCATATTTCAGCAGTTGGGTGTTGTAAAGCATACCCACAACGGAGCCGGAAATACTACTCAGCAGTTCCGATGAGCCGTTGGTGCAGGTTTTCAGGAGGGCCTTGCCGTCCCATTTTGCTTTACCCAGTTTCAGAGTCGAGTCATTTTCCCGGGCGAAGTAGGCAAGGAAAACCACGCCGCCAACTGCCTGACTCAATGTTGTAGCCAGCGCCGCGCCCACAACATCCCAGCGCAAAACCGCCATAAACAGCGCGTCGCCAACCACATTGGTCACACCGCAAATAACGGTAACGAGCAGGCCGAATTTGGGTTTTTCCGCTGTTACAACAAAGCCGGCAAAGGCATATTGCACCATAAGCAGCGGCAACGCCGTAAGATTGATCCTTCCGTAGATCACCGCATACTCCAGCATTTCCCCTTCCGCGCCTAAAACTTGGGCAATGGGGCGGATGAGAACAAAGCCCACCACCGCGATCACCACACCGCTGATGATGGTCGTGTAAGTGAGCAGGGAGAATATTTCATTGGCCTTTTCCTTTTTTCCCTCGCCCAGCGTTTTGGCAACCAATGCATTACCGCCTGCGCCGAACATAAAGCCAAGAACACCCACGATCATCAAAAACGGCATAATAAAATTCACCGCGGCAAAGGGGGTCTTGCCCACGAAATTCGAAATAAAAAAGCCGTCAACAACGCCATAAACCGATGTGACGATCACCATCAGTATGGACGGCACAGTAAAACGGATCAGCCGCTTATATCCAAAATGGTCCGACAGTTGAATTTTCTGTTCCATAATCTCCTCCTATGCCAAATTTTCCCCATTGTAGCACACCTCTGCGGCAAAAGATAGTCCCCAAAGCAAAAATTTCTGCCTGTTGCCAAATGGCACATTTTTTGTTATAATATAGGATATTTTCACCCGACTGGAGTGGTTTTATGAACATCATCATCGCAGGCGCAGGTAAAGTGGGCGCTACCCTTGCCCGTCAGTTGACTGCCGAGGGCCACAACTTAACCATTATCGAGCAGGACGGTCAGGTTTTGGAAGACTTGATCGTGCGTTACGATGCCATCGGCGTTCTGGGCAACTGCGCATCCAAACCCACCCTTTTGGACGCGGCCATTCACGACGCGGATCTGCTGATCGCTGTTACCAATGCCGACGAGGTCAATCTGCTTTGCTGCATGACCGCCCACGGCATCAACCCCAATATCCACACCATCGCCCGCATCCGGACTCCGGAGTATACTGAGCAGATCATGACTATGCGGGACACATTCCCGTTGTCTATGGCCGTCAATCCGGAAAAGCAAGCCGCTTTGGAAATCGAGCGTCTCCTAAAATTCCCGGGATTTTTGCGGCGGGAATCGTTTGCCAAAGACAGAGCCCAGATCGTGGAACTGCGTATTGATCAGAACAGTCCCTTGAAAGATGTGGCCCTGTCTGCCATGGGCAATGTTATCAAGTGCCGTGTGCTGGTTTGCGCGGTTTTGCGGGACGGACAGGCTATGGCCCCCAGCGGCAATTTCGTGCTGCAGCAGGGTGACCGGATCTTCGTTACCGCGCCCACTTCCGATCTGGCGATCTTACTGAAGAATTTGGGCATCGTTACCCGCCGTGTCCGTCGGGTGCTTCTGTGCGGCGGCGGCAAGATCGGTTTCTATTTGGCGACCCTTTTGCAAAAAGACGGCATTACCGTGCAACTTCTGGAACGGGATCTGGCCCGATGCAAAGAACTGGCCGCCTTGCTTCCCAACACCAGCGTGATCCACGGCGATTGCAGCAATCAGGTACTTTTGGAAGATCTGGGATTGCCCAGTTGCGACGCAGTGGTGGCCCTGACGGGTCTTGACGAGACCAATGTGATCCTGTCGCTGTACTGTGCCAGCCAAAATGTGCCGCAGACCGTTACCCAACTGAGTCGGCAGGAGACCATTCACCTTGCCAACACCATGTCCCTTGGCAGCATCATCTGCCCCATGGAACTGTGCAGCAACACCATCGTGCGCTATGTGCGGGCCATGGAAAATCAAACCGGCGCCGCCGTTTCCGTACATACCATTGCCGACGGACAGGCCGAGGCGGTTGAATTTGTCGTAGAGGGATCCACCCCCAACTGCAATCTGCCCCTGAAGCAAATACGGCTGAAGCCGGATGTGCTGATCGCCAACATCACCCACGGCGGCAAATCCGTGGTGCCCAACGGCGATTCGGTATTCGCTCCCGGCGACCGGATTGTGGTGGTTACCAGCCGCTGCGGTATGCTCCGGCAGTTAAGCGACATTTTTGCATGACGGGGGCGGGCTATGAATGTGAAAATGATGGGGCGTTTCATCGCCCAGATTATTGCCATAGAAGCGGCATTTATGCTCCCGGCCCTGGCCATCAGCCTTGGCTATCGGGAGACCCCCGCCGCCGTAGCCTTCGCCATCACCATTGGCGGTATGCTGGCGCTGGCCGCTTTGCTTTTCGGCTTTTGCAGGTCTGCCGGACGGCTCTTTGGCGCCCGGGAAGGCTTGACCTGCGTAGCCTTAAGTTGGATCGTGATGAGTTTGCTGGGCGCAGTGCCCTTTGTGCTGAGCAGGCAAATTCCCAATTATATCGACGCGCTGTTTGAGATCGTATCCGGTTTTACCACCACCGGCTCGTCGGTGATCGCCGCGCCGGAAAACCTGTACCGGGGACTTCTGTATTGGCGCAGTTTCAGCCATTGGATCGGCGGTATGGGCGTGCTGGTGTTCCTGCTGGCCGTCGTTCCCGGCAGCAAAGGCTCCGGCTTTACCATGCACCTTTTGCGGGCGGAAAGCCCCGGTCCGGATGTGGGCAAACTGGTGCCGAAAATGCGGCAGACCGCTATGATCCTGTATGTCATTTATGTGGTTTTGACGGTGATCAATGTGATCTTCCTGCTTGCAGGCGGTATGCACTGGCTCTATGCCCTTTGTACCGCGTTCGGCACAGCCGGTACCGGCGGTTTTGGCGTTTTCAGTGACTCCTTAGCCACCGCCTCGCCCTATCTGCAGTGGGTAACTTCTGTGTTTATGTTCCTGTTTGGCATCAATTTCAGTTGCTTCTACCTGCTTCTGCTGGGCAAACTCCGCAGCGTTCTGAAAGATGAAGAACTGCGTCTTTATGTGGGATTGGCCGTTGCCTGTGTGATCGGTCTTGTCCTGTCCATTCGGCCTTTGTACGAAACCCTGGGCGAAACCATTCGCCACGCATCCTTCCAAGTGTCAACCATTATGACCACCACAGGCTATACCACCGCCGATTACGACAAATGGCCTGCCATCGCCAAGTGCATTTTGATGCTTTTGATGGTGGTCGGCGCTTGCGCCGGTTCTACCGGCGGCGGTCTGAAATGCATTCGGGTTCTGCTGCTGTTCAAAATCCTACGGCGCAATATCCGCCAGACATTAAACCCCAAAAAAGTTCTGGTCATTCGGAACAACGATCAGGTGGTGGACGAAAAAGTGCTTTCCAACGTGAATGCCTACCTGGCCGCCTATGTGATCATTGTGGTTTTGGGTACGCTGGTCTTATCTTTGGACGGATTCAGTCTGGAGACCAATCTGTCCGCCATTCTTGCCACATTCAACAACATCGGACCCGGTTTTGCAGGTGTGGGTCCCACCTGCACCTATGCCGCCTACGGCGTACTTTCCAAACTGGTGATGATCGTGT
>JAFQDY010000192.1 GCA_017399325.1 Oscillospiraceae bacterium | reverse complement strand
TTTGGCATCCCGGATTGGAGTCGAACCAACGGCCTGTCGCTTAGGAGGCGACCGCTCTATCCTACTGAGCTACCGGGACATATACAAAAACTATTCAATTTTCCGCCCCTCCAGGAAACGAACGAGCTGCCGCTTAGGAGGCGGACGCTCTATCCAACTGAGCTACTGGAGCATATACTGGAATATTGTACCGAAAAATAGAATCCGTGTCAACTGGAAACAAAATTTATCAGCCGGGCAGGTTTCGGCAGATTAACACAGTGGCACTGCGGTATACTGGATTCTTGTTGCGGGAAGGAGGATCAGTATGTGCGACGATAGCACCTTATATGCCGACATCGACGATTGGATCTATTGCGATGTGGATGGCGGACCCAGCGAAAGATGATGAAAACCGGGCAAAACTGCTCGGTTTTTAATTTTTTACTTTACAGAAAAAAGGAAATAGGATATAATAAACCGAAGTGTAAACTTAAGGAAATGAGGGCAGAAGACCCATGAACATTGCATTTGACAGTTACAAACAAAAATTAAATGACATCAAACCTGCATTGGAAGGCTTGGCAGAATCCCTGAACATTGAGGGCCTGCGCAACGAGTTGGAGCGCTTGCAGGCTATGCAGGAAGCCCCCGGCTTTTGGGACAATCCCGAAAAGAGCCAGCAGATCGTTATGAAAGCCAAAAGTTGCGAAAGCAAACTGGAGCGCTACAAGCAGATGAACGCCCTTTGGGACGATTTGATGACCATCTGCGAAATGGCGGCAGAGGAAGATGACGACTCTATGCTTCCGGAACTGGAAGATGGCTTTGCAAAACTCAGCGCCGATATGGAGTCCTGCCGTTTGCAGACACTGCTAACCGGCAACTATGACCGCAATAACGCTCTGGTCAGTTTCCAGGCAGGCGCCGGCGGCACAGAGGCCCAGGACTGGTGTCAGATGCTTTACAGAATGTACACCCGCTGGGCAGAACGCCACGGCTTCACCTATAAAATCATGGACTATCAGGAGGGTGAAGAAGCGGGCCTGAAATCTGCAGACATCGTCATTGAGGGCGAAAATGCCTACGGCTTCTTAAAAGGGGAGAACGGCGTTCACCGTTTGGTGCGGGTTTCGCCTTTCGATGCCAATGCCCGCCGTCAAACTTCTTTCTCCGCCATCGAAGTGATCCCCGAGATCGAGGACGACAGCGAAGACTTTGAGATCAAGCCGGAAGATTACGAAATGCAGGTATTCCGTTCCTCCGGCGCAGGCGGCCAGCACATCAACAAGACCAGTTCTGCGGTGCGTCTGATCCATAAGTCCGGCATCGTGGTTTCCTGCCAGACAGAACGGAGCCAGTTCCAGAACAAGGAAACCTGTCTGCGTATGCTCCGCAGTAAGTTGGTGGAGATCCGTGAGCGGGAGCATTTGGAAAAGATCTCCGACATTAAGGGCGTGCAGAAGAAGATCGAATGGGGCAGCCAGATCCGCAACTATGTCTTTATGCCCTATACCTTGGTAAAGGATACCCGCACCGGCTGCGAAACATCCAATGTAAACGGCGTTATGGACGGCGCGTTAGACCCGTTTATCAATGCTTATTTGAACTGTCTGGCCACGGGAAATTGGGTCACCAAGTAAAAAATTAGGAAAAATACTTGCATTTTTTGTTTTCCTATGCTATACTATCGTGGACTTTAGATGTACAACCCGCGATCCGAGGTGCGGTATGCGGAGGGAGGTTACGAAATGGATATTCTTAAGATTGTGATTACTGTTCTGGAAGTGATCGCCAGCGTTCTGCTGGTTGTGGTGGTTCTGCTCCAGTCCGGCAAGTCTTCCGGCCTGTCCGGCGCCATTTCCGGCAACAGTGATTCTTATATGAATAAGAGCAAGAACGGTAGTTTGGATAAGATGCTGGCTTCCGCAACCAAGTGGATTGCCCTTGTTTGGATCGTCCTGACTTTGGTTCTGTGCTTGATCTGATGAAATGAAAGAAACGGAGGTGCGGTGCACCTCCGTTTTTTATTTAACTTTTCTTTTCCAGTTTTGTTTTTGTGCCATCGGGACGCACAATATAGGTGTTGTCCAGTTGGCCGGTCAGGCTGGCTTTCACAGAGTCGATGTAAATGCGGCGGAGTTTGTCCCGCTCTGCCAGTTCTTCGGGGGTAAGGCCCTGCTCGGTCTTTGCCTTGGCGGCCAGTTCGTTAATGCGTGCAATGACGGAATTCATATCCATAGGGTTACCTCGTTTTCACAATTGTTAACTGTATTATACCACACCTTTTTGGCAATGCAAGAAAGTTTTCCTTGTTTATAGAAGAAATCTCCATTATAATAGGGGAGAAAGCAGGTGATACAATGGTTATCGGAATTATCGGCGCCGGTGCGTCCGGTATGGCGGCGGCTTTGGCGGCTGCGGAAAATCCCAATGCGAATGTTATTTTGTTTGAACGGCAGGCCCGGGTGGGCCGCAAATTGCAGGCCACGGGAAACGGTCGGTGCAACCTGTCCAATATGAACGCCGCAAACGGGGGTTACCACGGGGAAACCCCGGACTTTGTGCTGCCTGCTATGCAAGCGTTTGACCCGACCGCAACCTTGAAATGGTTTGCCGAATTGGGACTTTATACCGTCACGGAAGAAAGCGGAAAGGTATATCCTTATTCCGATCAGGCCAATTCCGTGGTGGATGTGCTGCGGCTGAATCTTGACAAACCGAATATTACCTTAAAACTGGGTTTTGAAGTGGAAAAAGTGCAAAAAACCGACACAGGATTTTTGGTGGCAGGACAAGGAGAAATACTGTCTTGCGACAAACTGATCGTCTGCTGCGGCGGTCTTGCCGGCAGTAAACTGGGCGGCAGTATGTCCGGCTATAAACTGCTGGCGCAATTGGGCCATAAGTCTACAAAACTCCGTCCCTCGCTGGTGCAGATCAAAACATCCTGGGGCGGTGTCAATGGGCTCAAAGGTGTCCGCGCCAACTGCCATGTGGAGATCTTCGAAGACGGAGAACCTTTCAACCAAAGCACCGGCGAACTGCAACTGACAGAGATGGGCATTTCCGGCCCGGTGGTGTTTGAGATCTCCCGGGATGTTTGTTACGGGTCAGGGGAATGGACGGCCAAACTGGACTTTTTGCCCGATTGGACAGAAACACAATTATCTGACGAACTGAATAGACGGAGAAGTTCTAATTTGCCAATGGAGGAGTTGCTCACCGGCATTCTCCACAACCGCCTGGGCCGCGTGTTGACCAAAACTGCCGGCGTAAAGGGCAAAACATTTATCAAGGAATTGAGCGATTCGGAAGCGCAGGCGGTCTGTCAGGCGGTAAAGTCCCTGGAGATCACTTTGACAGAACCCCTTGGTATGGACAGCGCCCAGGTGACCGCCGGCGGCGTCCGCACAGAAGATTTTGACCCTGAAACCATGGAAAGTCGTCTGATTCCCGGCCTGTATGCCTGTGGCGAAGTGCTGGATATTGACGGCGATTGCGGCGGCTATAATTTGCAGTGGGCTTGGAGTTCCGGCCGTATGGCGGGAAGCCACGCAGGAAAGGAAACCCGATGATTCGAATTCGCGAAATATCTCTGCCACCGGAGCATACGGTCGCGCAACTGTCCTACGAGGCGGCGCAAGCGCTGCGGGTGTCCGCATCGAAGATACGCAGGCTTTCCATCGTCCGTCGGTCGGTGGATGCCCGCAAGAAACCGGATGTGCGGATCGTATATACGGTGGACGTGGCGGTGGATGGGAACGAAAATAAGATCCTCAAGCAATCCGGCTGCAAGCGGGCAAGCATTGCCGCCGACAAATACTACAAACCACCTAAAACCGATAAAGTGCCGAAATCCCGACCTGTTGTGGTAGGTTTTGGCCCGGCCGGTATGTTCGCGGCGCTGATTCTGGCTATGGCCGGTCTGCGTCCGTTGGTACTGGAGCGGGGCGAGAATACCCAATCCCGCCACGAAAAGGTGCAAAAATTCTGGGAAACCGGCGAACTGAATGTAAAATCCAATGTACAGTTCGGGGAAGGCGGCGCAGGCACATTTTCCGACGGCAAACTGAACACCGGCGTGAATAACCCCCGCATCGGCTGGATCTTGGAACAGTTTGTAAAGATGGGTGCAAGAGAGAATATTTTGTTTGATGCCAAACCCCATGTGGGTACGGATGTGCTGCTCACCGTGGTGCAGAATCTGCGGCAGAGAATTATCTCTTTGGGCGGTGAAGTGCGGTTCTGCGCGCAGGTGACTGGAATTTTGCAGGAAGACGGCAAACTCACCGGCCTGGAAATTAACGGCAACGAAATGCTACCCTGTGATCAGGCGATCTTCGCCATTGGCCACAGCGCAAGAGATACATTTGAAACCTTGCAAAAGCAGAACATTCCCATGGAGGCCAAACCCTTTGCTATGGGTGTACGGATCGAGCATCCCCAACATACGATCGATGCATCCCAGTATGGGGCGTACAATCCGGTTTTGCCCCCGGCGGACTACAAACTGGTCAAGCATCTGGAAGACGATACCGTTTATACCTTCTGTATGTGCCCCGGAGGATTTGTGGTGGCGGCGGCCTCGGAAGAAGGCGGCGTTGTTACCAACGGTATGAGTTATGCCGACCGGGATGGGGATAACGCCAATGCGGCGCTGCTTGTAACGGTCAATCCCAAGGATTTTCCCTCCGATGACCCCTTGGCCGGTATGTACTGGCAGCGGGAGATCGAGCAGAAGGCCTATACGGTGGGCGGCAAAACATACGCCGCACCCGCCCAGCGGGTAGAAGACTTTTTGGCAGGCCGTCCGTCAACCGATGCCGGTGCAGTGAAACCTACCTACAAACCGGGTGTGAAATGGTGCGATCTGCACCACGTGCTGCCTGCAAAAATCACAGACGCCCTAGAAACCGCACTGCCTATGTTGGATGCCAACCTGAAAGGCTTTGCAGCGCCTGACAGTGTGCTGACCGCCCCGGAAACCAGAAGTTCTTCTCCGGTGCGGATCGTCCGGGATGAAAGCGGCCAATCCACAGGTCTTTCCGGTCTGTATCCGGCAGGTGAGGGCGCAGGCTACGCCGGCGGCATTATGTCTGCGGCCATCGACGGTATTGTGTGCGCCGAAAAACTGATCGAGAATTTATAAGGAGTGACACTATGGATCACATTCAGAAAGCATCAAAACTGTTTTATGACGGTTATAATTGCGCCCAAGCCGTGGCAGTTGCCTTTTGCGATGTAACCGGCTTGGATGAAAAAACCACCGCTCGAATGATCTCCTCATTTGGCGGCGGTATGGGCAGATTGCGGGAGGTCTGTGGCGCGGTCAGCGGTATGTTGTTTGTGCTTGGCTGCCTTTACGGCTATGATTCTCCGGAAGATGACGCGGCCAAGAAGCAAACCTACACACAGGTGCAGGAACTGGCCAATAAATTCCGGGAGCAAAACGGCAGTATCGTCTGCCGTGAGATCCTGAAAAACCCGCCCAGCGATCCCAATCCATTCCCCAGAACGGAAGCATACTATGCGTCCCGCCCTTGTGTCCGAATGGTGGCCACCGCGGCAAAACTGATGGACGAATTTATCGCAGAACACCCTATAAACAACTAAAAAGTAACGGCGCAGAAGAATTTCTTCTGCGCCGTTTTTCTTATCGCAAAAAGTAAACAAGCAAGATCTGCGTCACCAGAATGGCCGGAATTCCCAAAGTGAAGGAACGGTGCTTCGTCTTGTGGCGGACGGTGTACATACCGCAAAGACATCCAATGCTGCCCCCAATGACCGCAATGCCGAAAAGTGTGGTTTCCGGGATGCGCCAAAGATTATTTCGGGCCAAATACTTATCGTAAAGCATAACTGCAAACCCAACGGCATTAACTACTAACAGGTAAATGAGCATTGTTAAAATTCCTTTCTGGAGGGGTCAGTATGAAAAAACTTTGGATTTTGCCTTTGGCGGCGTTGTTTCTTGTGGGCTGCAGCAAGAAACAGACGTTGGAAACCATTGCCGATTCGCAGGATACGCCTGTTTCGGCAACGATGCAGCAGGTTCTTGTGGACCTGCCGCCGGAATTATCCACACCCACATTACAGGACGAAACCGCAGGCAAACTGCACCTGTGTGACGATTACACGGTGATGGTGCAGACAATGGAAGCCGGTGACCTGAAACGCACCATCCAAACCGCTACCGGTATGGATATGGAAAACCTGCAGATCATTCAGACGAAGCAGGACGATGTGAAGCGCTACCAGTGGGTCTGGGCTACCAACGGAGAAGGCGGCATCCAAGTGGGCAGAGGCTGCGTGCTGGACGACGGAGCGTACCATTATGTGCTGACCGCAACTGCCGACGAGAGCAAGGGCGGAACGGTGCAGCCAACATGGCAGGAGATTTTTGCGTCATTCCGTCTGGCCACAGAAACCGAGCAGATCAGTACTGGCTCATAGCATCCCGGCACAGATCGCACAACGCGTCGGCGACACTTTGGGGGTAGAGGATCTTCGCCTTACTGCCGAATCCCATCACCCAACTTAAAAACATGGGAGAAACGGCAACCTGAACAGTAAAATTGAAATGATCCTCGCCATCGGGGATCAGCATAGTATCCTTGCCGAACCGGTCGATCACCACATTCAGAAGGCTCTTGTGAAAACGCAATTTTACATCCACCGCATCACCGGAATACATTTGGAACAACCGGTTTGCGTGATCGATCAGCGCCTTTCCGGTCAGTTCGGGGCAGGGGATACGGGAGTCTTTAAGGACTTCAATATCACTCATACGGTCTAACCGATAAGAGGTGATGCCGTGGCGTTCGGACAGGGCAAGCAGGTAGCAGTTTTCATTGTCCTGACACAGGCCGTAGGGGCTGGCAACATAGGGTTTTTCCCGGTACTTCCGCTTGCTGCCGAAGTCCCAGTCAAAATAGCGGAATGTGATCTGCTTATTTTGAGCGATGGCCTCCTGAATGGTGTCCACGCTGTAATAGATGGTCTCATTCATACTCTTGACCCGACCGGAAACAAGGACATTTCGCTTCATCAGTTTGGCATCCTGCTCGTTGCATTGGGTCAGCAGTTTTTCGATCAGTTCCCGGGACTTCTTTTCCGTTAAGTAACGGCTGGACAGAACCGCGTCGATCAGCAGTTTCAGTTCCGGCAGTTCAAAATTCCGGGAGCCGATGTAATAACCGCCGTTTTTGCCGGGAATGGAGATAATATCCACGCCGTAATCCTGCAATGCGGCCACATCGGAATAGACCGTCTTTCTGTCGCAGGAAATGTTGTGGCGGTCTAACATAGCGATCAGTTCAGATGCTCTCACGGGGTGATCCTCGTGGGAGTTTCTTTGTAAGTAGTCAAGAATGTAGAGGATCTTCAACTTTTGATTGTCGGATTTTGGCATAGGAACACCTCCGTTTTTCTTCCAGTATACCATATAAAAATCTACTTGTGAACGGAATTTTTCAGATTCCGTTTGCAAAATTGCAAGAATGTGGTATGATAGCATCAGAAATGATATTATGGAGGGACGCTATGCTTGATTTTGTAAGAATTGGCTGCGCCGTGCCGCCTGTCCGGTTGGCAGATGTGAAACAAAATACTGTGGATATTTGCTGCAAGATTTCCGAAGCGAATGATGCCGGTTGCGACATTCTCGTATTTCCGGAACTGGCGCTCACCGGCTATACCTGCGCAGACCTGTTTTTCCAAAAGGCGCTTTTGGATGCAACCAATGAAGGGTTGGCGGTGATCTGCGGCTGCACAAAGGCAGCACCCCAGTTGACCGTTGCTGTGGGCGCGCCGCTGGTCATCGGCGGACAGATGTATAACTGCGCAGTGGTTCTGTCCAAGGGCAAGATCCACGGCATCGTCCCCAAGACCTATCTGCCCAACTATAAAGAATTTTATGAGCGCCGCTGGTTCTCGTCTTCCGAAGACCTGTGTCAAAAGACCGTTGATTCCCGCCAGTTGGGATTGGAAGAGGCATACGAAATTCCCGTTGGCCGTGATCTGGTGTTCAAGATCGGTGACGGCACTATGCTGGGTGTGGAGATCTGCGAAGATCTGTGGACGCCTATGCCACCCTCTACAATGCTGACCTTAAACGGCGCAGAAGTGATTTTGAACCTGTCTGCCTCCAACGAGACCGTGGGCAAGCGCGCCTACCGCCGCAATTTGGTGAAGCACCAATCTTCCATCTGCAGTTGTGTTTATGCCTATACATCTTCCGGCTATACCGAATCCACACAAGACTTGGTATTCTCCGGTCATAGTCTGATCGCGGCAGACGGTAACCTGTTGGCAGAGAACCAGCAGGAATTGCAGACCGATTACCTGCTTGTGCAGGATGCGGACTTGGGCCGTGTCCGCAGCGAACGCAGAAAGAATAAAAGTGTCCGGGATGCGGCCTCTTTCTATGGCAATATCGAGCC
>JAFQDY010000191.1 GCA_017399325.1 Oscillospiraceae bacterium | reverse complement strand
GTCGGGGCGACCTGTGGTCGCCCGCAGACCTTATAACAGCGCGAACAGTTCGTCTTTTTGCCGGAGGACATCGCCGATCTGGTCGATGTACTGCCGGGGGAACTTGGGGTTGTGGAATCGCTGCAATGTGCCATCCGGAAGGTTGACTTTGTTCATACCACCGCCGCCCAGGGACAAAATGGTATGCAGTTCTTCCATCATATAAATATTGTACAGGCAGTCTTTGCCCTCTTTTGCCCAGCCTACGTTCTCGAACGAGCCGGACATATACTTCTGCCTGTATAGATAATACGGCTTGTAGCCTTGCAAATACAAGGTTTTTGTGGCGTAATCCACCATTTTCGCAACTTCTTCGTAAGATGGGAGATTCACCCGCTTTTCAAACAGGTCTGCGCCCTTTTTTAAGGCCAGGGTATGGACGGTGATGTTGGCGGGATTTAAGGCCGCCACTTGGTCTAAAGAGCGCTTGAACCCTTCGAAAGAATCTTCGGGAAGTCCCGCGATCAAGTCCATATTGATGGAATCGAACCCCGCTTTTTTGGCGTCCTCATAGCGGGCCGCCACATCGGCCCCTGTATGGGGTCTGCCGCAGGCACGAAGAACGGCATCGTCCATTGTCTGGGGGTTGATGCTCATACGGTCAGCGCCGTGGGCGCGGATCATTTGCAGTTTTTCAAAGTCCAGCGTGTCGGGTCTGCCGCCTTCCACGGTGAATTCCAAACAGCGGGACAGGTCAAAACTGCCGTAGATCCTGTCCAGAAGTTTCGCCATCTGGGCGGAGGACAAAGTGGTGGGCGTGCCGCCGCCGATGTAGACCGTGCGAACGGTTTTTCCTGATTTTTCAAGGAGTTTTCCCGTGTGTTCCAGTTCTTTATATAGGGCCTGTAAATAGGCTTCCAGCAAATTGCCGTCCTTGCCCACGGTGCTGCTTACAAAACTGCAGTAGGCGCAGCGGGTGGGGCAAAAAGGAATGCCCACATACAGGGAAATGTCGTCTTGATTCATCTTTTGCACCGCGTTTACGGTGGATTCCGAGCAGGCCAGCGCCAAAGCGCGCCGTTCACGGCTGACAAAATACACATCTTTTAGCAGGGTGTCTGCAGTTTTCAAATTGCCGCCGTCAAGCAGATGTTTTGTGGAGATCTTGGTGGGACGGACACCCGCCAACGCGCCCCAAGCCGGAGCGTTTTCCAAGTGGGGCAAAGCCGCCAGATAGATGCTCTGCTGCAAGATCCGCCGCCGCAGGCGGACAGATTCCTCTGCCGTTTTCAGACGGCGGACGGAGCGGGTCTTTTTGCCGTCAATTTCGATTTCCGCAACGGCGGTGAGCCAGGTTTTTCCCCGGGTCAGCCGGGACAGGGCTTTGCCGTCTGTGTCTTGGGAAAACAGCGACAGCAGCAGTTGCTCCACACTGTAACGGTCAGTATGACCGATGATGGTTAAGTTCATAAATGTTTCCTCAATGCATTGTAGGGACCGGCGTCCTCGACGGTCCTAAGGAATGCAAAATGCAAAATGATCTTGGCGCCCCCTCTGGGGGAGCTGGCAAAAATCTTTGATTTTTGACTGAGGGGGTTATACAAAACCGGGAAACCCTCTCCGTCTGCCCTTGCGGGCAGCCACCTCTCCCAAGGGGAGAGGCAAGAACGCCCGCACAATTCTCAATTCCGAAATGGCTTTACCGGTTCAGATAGGGGTTAAATTGCCGTTCGGCCTGCAATGTGGTGGCCGGGCCGTGGCCGGGCAGAACTTTGTAATCCCCGGGCAGCGCTTTCAGCCGGTCAAGGGAAGTCATCATCTGACTCCAACTGCCGCCGGGGAAATCCGTGCGGCCCATAGAACCCATAAACAGGGTGTCGCCGGAAAACATAGTGTCTTCTGCCAGCAAACAAACAGCGCCGGGGGTATGGCCCGGGGTGTGCATCACCCGAATGGACAGACCCGCCAGATCAAGGCGGTCGCCCTCGCCGTAGGCGCAAGTGTAATACAGCGGGCCGGCGGTGGTTTCTTCCGGCAAAGAACATTCCTTTTCGTGGATATAAACCGGGCAGCCGGTGATCTCTGCAATGCCCCTGACACCGCCCACATGGTCAAAATGTCCGTGTGTCAGGAGAATGGCGTCAACGCGTTTCCCCAATTCTTCGGCCTTTTTCAGCACGATTTCGGGGTTGTAACCCGGGTCGATGACGATGCAGTCGTCACTGCCCTCGCCCCAAGCCAGATAGCAGTTGGTCTGATATGCCCCGAGAGGCAAAACTTCGATTTTTAGCATATCGGTCTCCTTTTTCAATGTAGGGGGCGGCGCCTTCGACGCCCCGGATTGAATTGGCATGTTTTGCGGGACGTCCAAGGGGTCGTCCCCTACAAAATCAATTTCTTCTGGGAGTGTCCATCAAGGTGTCTGTATCCAGCCACAGGGTCACCGGGCCGTCGTTGACGGATTCCACCTGCATATCTGCGCCAAACCGGCCGTGCTGGGGCGGGAAACCCAGATCTTCACAGTTTTTCAAAAACTGCTCATAGAGCCGGTTGCCCAGTTCCGGACCGGCCGCTTCCACAAACGACGGCCGCCGGCCTTTCCGGCAGTTGCCGTAGAGGGTGAACTGGCTGACCACCAAGACGCTTCCGCCCACATCGGCAAGGCTTAAGTTCATCTTGCCGTTTTCGTCCTCGAAGATCCGCAGACCCATGGCCTTTTCCGCCAAATACCGGCACTTATCTTCGGTATCTTCCGGGCCGACGCCCAAAAGAATCAGAAAACCCTGTCCGATTCTACCCACAACTTCCCCGTCGATGGTCACCGACGCGGACTTTACTCTTGTCAATACAGCGCGCATAGCGTTCTCCTTCTTCCGAAAGGGAAAGAAACCTTCTTGCCTCTCCCTTTGGGAGAGGTGCCCCGAAGGGGCGGAGAGGGCCCTCTCAGTCAAAAATCAAAGATTTTTGCCAGCTCTCCCAAAGGGAGAGCCAAGTTCATTCTGCATTTTACATTTTGCATTTTGCATTTTAATTTTGCCCGCAAGGGCAGTTAGTTTTGTCCACGGCGTGAGCCGATCACATTGCGAATGTTCTGCAGTTTGTTGCGAACAGACTCCAGTTCCTCCACGTTTTTCACTTCAAACCGCACCGTAAACACCGTGCGGCCGCCGGGCAGATCCTTGCCGTTTAACTCTTTCATACGGACCCGGGCGGTGGACATGACCGTTGCCACATCCAGCAAAAGGTCGTCCCGGGTGATGCAATCCAGTTCCAGCGTGGTCTCGAAGGGCTGGTCTTCGCTGTTTGCCCAGCGCACACGGACCCAGCGGGCGGCCTGATGGGGTTCGTCCCGATTTTGGGCATTGGGGCAGTCGATCCGGTGGACGGACACGCCGAAACCCTTGGTGATAAAGCCGATGATGCCGTCACCGGGAACGGGGGTACAGCATTTGGCGAACTTGATCATACACGACTCGATATCTTCCACGATGACGCCATTGACCCCGTGGCGGTCGGTCTTGGTCTCCTCGGGTTTGACTTGCAATGCCTGCTTTTCGCTGTTTTGGGCTTTCAGCGCCCGGTTGATGTCGTCGCGAATACGGCCCACGGCCTTGGTGGCGGTCAAGCCGCCGTAACCGATGGCGGCATACATATCCTCCCAAGAGTCGAAAGATAGTTTCTTCAGCAATCCCGGGCCAACTTCCGGGTCCACGGTAATGGAAAGGGGCAGGCCGATCCGGCGCATCTCCCCTTCAAAGGAAGAACGGCCGTGGATCACATTTTCTTCCCGCTTTTCTTTCTTGAACCACTGCTTGATTTTGGTGCGGGCCTGGTTGCTCTTGCAGATGGAGAGCCAGTCGCGGCTGGGACCCTTGGCGGCTTTGGAGGTAAGGACCTCCACAATATCGCCGTTTTTCAGAGTCATGTCGATGTTGGCGATCCGGTTGTTGACCTTGGCACCGACCATGGAGTTACCGACGCCGGAGTGAATGGCATAGGCAAAGTCGATGGGGGTAGCCTCGGCGGGCAGAGGCACGATCTTGCCCTTGGGGGTAAAGGTGAACACCTCGTCGTCGAACATATCGATCTTCATGGAACTGACGTAATCTTCCGCGTCAGTATCCTGCTGGTTTTCCAGCAAGCGGCGCACCCACTCAAAGTCCTTTTCCTGACCTTCGCCGGCGCCCTGCTTGTATTTCCAGTGGGCGGCAATGCCGTATTCGGCGGTCTCGTGCATCTCCCAAGTGCGGATCTGCACCTCAAAGGGAATGCCCTGGGTACCGATGACCGTGGTGTGGAGGGATTGATACATATTTGGCTTGGGGGTGGAGATATAGTCCTTAAAACGCCCGGGCACAAGGTTGAACAGATCGTGGATATGGCCCAGAACATTGTAGCAATCGGGAATGGTGTCCACAATGACCCGGAATGCGTAAATGTCGTAAATTTCGTCCATATTCTTGCTCTGGGCGCCCATCTTCCGATAGATGGAGTACACGTGCTTCACCCGTCCGTAGACGCTGCTGTGGATACCCATAGCGGTAAGCCGCTGGGAAATGGCGTCTTGAATGGTGTGCATAAATGCCTCATCTTTCTCCTTGTGGGCAGAAAGATAGGACAGAATATCGTTGTAGGCGGTGGGGTCCAAATACCGCAGCGAGCAGTCTTCCAACTCCCACTTTACCTTCTGCATACCAAGCCGGTGGGCCAGCGGGGCGTATATGTCCATAGTTTCCCGGCACTTGATCAGTTGCTTTTCCGGGGTTTGATACTGCATGGTGCGCATATTGTGGAGCCGGTCGGCGATTTTGATGAGAACCACCCGGATGTCCTTACTCATAGCCATGAACATCTTTCTTAAGTTCTCCATCTGGGCCTCTTCCGAGGAGGCAAAATTGGCCCGGGTCAACTTGGTAACGCCCTCCACCAGTTCCGCGCAGGTGGTGCCGAACAGCCGGGCGATCTCCTCGTGGGAGGCGTCGGTGTCCTCGATGCAGTCGTGTAAAAGTGCGCCTAAGATAGCGTCCACATCCAGACCCATCTCCGCCACGATCTCCGCCACGGACAGCGGGTGAATGATGTAAGGCGAGCCGTCTTTGCGCTTTTGTTCTTTATGTTTTTCACGGGCGTATTCCACGGCCTGATCGATGCGCGCCATATCGATTCCCGGCAGGCATCGGTTCACCGTCTGGTACAGCGACCCGTAATGTTCAGCGAAATTTTCCATAGATCATTGCTCCTTTGCAGCCATCAGGCGCTGCATAGTCCGGCTTTGGTTCAGGTCTGCCTTGGTTTCGGCAGGCAGAAGCCGGACGGTGATATTCTTATGCTGCCGACATACTTCCAAAAGGCCCACATCGGCAAAAATGTCCAGACACACCAGCAGTTGTCCCAGGGTCAGACAAACGCCCCAGTGGCGGACGATCTTCCGCAGCAGGCAAATGGGGGTGATCCGGGCGCAGCCGCCCATGGCAGACAGATACCGCCACACAAGACCCAAAGTGTTCCGGTCGGGCAGCAGCCGGGCGGCGGCATCGGCGTCCAAAGCGCCTGCGGTCAAGCGGGCATAGTCGTCGGTGTGGCAGCAGACCGGAACTTTGCAGGCAGGACGAATGTCCTGAATGTTCAGCTGCACCGATTTTTCACCCCGAAATTCGCTGACTTGGGGAATGAACGCCACATCCACCAAGTCCCCTTGGCAAACGGACGCAGACTCCGCCGAGGCAGAGAAGAAAATGCCGCCAAAACTGTGGTACTGGCTCTGCAGACGCAGCCGCAGATGGCGGCCGTTGCCCACGGGAGTGATCCGGTCCACGGTGAGATTTTCCGTTACAAGCAAAGGTTTGGGGCAGCCGTTGCCGCAAGGCTCCAGGGCGTCCAAAGCGGTGAAATTGGGCAGGGTCAGCAGTTCCGGCGGCACCACGCAGTCGGCCTCCAGCACGGTTTTCGGGCCGCTGCCGCTGTAATAAACTTCCGCCAAACGGCAGATGTTTTCACGAAACGCAGGAATTTGCTCCCGGTGAATGGTAAAGCCGGCCGCCAATTCGTGGCCGCCGTAACTTTCCAGCAAAGAGGACAGTTCCGTCAGGCTTGCAAACAGATTGAAGCCGCCAAAAGAACGGGAACTGGCCTTGCCGTGGTCGCCGTCCAAGCAAATGAGGAATGTGGGGCAGCAGTATTCTTCCGCGATGCGGCTGGCCACGATGCCTACCACGCCCTGATGCCAGCCTTCGTCAGCCAGCACGATGGCGGCGGGGGTCTTTCCCTCGGGGAGCATCTCTACCGCCTGCCGGTAGATCTCCGATTCCACATCCTGCCGCTGGCGGTTTAAGTCGCACAATGCCCGGGCGGCAGATTCACCCTGACCGGGGTCCCGGGTCAAAAACAGGTCCAAAGCCAGTTCAATCCGTCCCATTCTGCCGGCGGCATTGATCCGGGGGCAGAGCATATAGCCAACGGAAGTGGCTGTCAATGTTTTGCAATCGCAGTTGCATTGGGCCATCAGCGCAGAAAGACCCGGCCGTCGAGTGGTCCGCAGCAGGTCAAGACCACGGGCAACGAAGGTGCGGTTCTCTCCGTGCAGGGGCATCACATCGGCCACCGTACCCAGACAGACCAAGTCCCCATACCGGGACAGAACTTCCTGCTGATCTCCGCTTAATGCGGCGGCCAGTTTGAAGGCCACGCCCACGCCGGAGAGGGTCTTGTGGGGATAGCCGCCGTCAGGCCGGTGGGGGTCCACCACCGCAACCGCCTCGGGCAGGCGGTCTTTGCATTCGTGGTGGTCGGTGATCACCAGATCGATGCCCAAATCTTTACACAGAAGGGCCTCGTCCATGGCGGTGATGCCGCAGTCCACGGTGATGATCAGATCAACACCCAGACCGTGGAGATAGTTGATGGCGATGGGATTTAAGCCATAGCCTTCTTCCAGCCGACCGGGGATGTAAGGCACGCAATCGCACCCATGGTCCCGCAAAAATTCCGTCAAAAGGCAGGTGGCGGTGATGCCGTCCACATCGTAATCGCCGAAAACAGCGATTTTCTCGCCCCGATCCATAGCCAAAGCCACCCGGCCTGCGGCCAAGTCCATATCGGTCAGCAAAAAGGGGTCAAGCAGGGGGGCGTTGCAGTCCAGATAGGCATCGGCATCTTGTTGATTGTGTAGTCCTCTTGCGGCCAGAACCATAGCGGGCAGGGGCGCAAATCCGTTGCGCACCAAGGCGTTGACGGCGTCCACACCCGGGGTGGCCACATTCCAAATTCCGTATTTCAAAGCATTCCACATCCATTATATCATTTTTCTGAATATTATATCAAAAAAATGCCGAAAGCACAATATAAAAAACAAAATGCTTTTTGCATTTCACTTGAAAATGCCGCGAAAATGTGGTAGTATGCACCCATAGAAGCGTGTAACCCCGAAAACAGGAGCGATAAAATGGAAAAACTGAAACAAGTCATTCGCAACCTGCTGGGCGGCAAGCAAGAAGCCGTCGCGTCGGCAGAGTATGAAGAGAGCAAACCCCAGTTCCCACCCCGCAGAAGAAAGAGAAAATCCGCCAAAAAGGTGAGCCGGTGGCTGCCTTCGGCGCTGATGGTGTTCTTCATTGCCACATTTCTCATTTCCGGCATTATGATCATCCGCAACACCCTGCAGGCCAACAAGCGGGACTCTCTGTATACCGATTTGTCCGGAACGGCAGTCAAACCCGCCGACCCAAAACCCAATCAAAAACCCGACGAAAACAACGGTGAAACCAGCACCAACACCACCGAGCAGACCCCCGGTGAAACCATCACTGTCAAGCCCGGTTTGAACATTCCGGAATATTCTCCCATCGATGTGGATTTTGAATATCTGCAGGAGAAAAACGAAGATGTGATGGCCTGGGTCTACTGCCCCGGCACCCCCATCAACTACCCGGTAGTCCGCGGCGACGACAATGACTACTACTTAAACCGCTTACTTGACGGCACAGTGAACAAATCCGGCTCGATTTTTGCCGATTGCCGCAATATGGTGGACTTCTCTGACGCCCATACCATCATTTACGGCCACAATATGAAAGATCAGTCCATGTTCGGCTCGGTGAACCAATATGCAAAACAGGACTATTACGACCAGCATCCCGTTTGGTACATCAACACCCCCGAACAGAACTATGCGGTGGTGCTGCTGGCTGGCCATGTGACCGCCCCCAACGCGGAGATCTATGCCTTCAAAGGCACCGCCGACGAACCTGCCCAAATTGTCCAAAATGCATTGAAAAACTCTGCATTCAAGACCAGCGCCACATGGCAGGAGGGCGAGCGCCTGGTCACCTTCTCCACCTGCCACGGCAACAGCCGCCGGTTCATTCTGGTGGGTGTTCTCTACGAGATTGGGTAGTTCCGAAACATAAAAAAGCACCGGTTTTTTTGCCGGTGCTTTTTTGTGCAAAGATGGCCCTTTGGAATACTTGCCCCAAGATCGCAAAAATCATAAAAAATCAATGAAAAATCGCAATTTTCTTGTTGCATTTATCGGAAGAATATGCTAGCATAAAAAAAGAAAATGCCACCGGGTATTTTCGCTCAAAAAAGGAGGAAGAACGACATGAAAAAAGTCCTTAGCATCCTGATTATGATCTGCCTGATCGCAGGTCTGCTGCCCGTTATCGCAAGCGCAGCAACCACCGCAAAAGTATCCATCATCAGCGACGCCAGCGGCGCAATGACCACCCTGGAAGCAGAAGAAGGCGGCGAGGCCAAGTATATGGTCACCGACGCCGACGGTTTTGCCCATATCGAAACCGCATCTGCCACCAACTATCAGATCAAGTTCGAGTGGAAGAGCGGCGGAAAGCCCACCTTGACCCTGAACGGCGCAAATTTGAAGCACAACATTGAAAAGAAGAAAGCCATTTCCATCAGCGAAGGCCCCGACGAGTATGTGATCGCGGTGGAAAAGGAAAGTTCCATCACCACAGTAGGCGGCGAAGCCATTATCGCTTACAGCAAGAGCCTGACCGTTACCGGCCCTGCCAAACTGAATCTGAATGTGAAAAACGGCTCGGCCATTATGGTTTACGACGAAGGTAAGCCCAAGACCCGCTCCCTGACCATTCTGGATGCAGACATTGACATGACTCTGGAAAAGGAAGAGGGCGTTTCCCGCGACTGCTTCGGCTTCAGTAACCATGTCAGATATCTGACCGTTGACGGCGGCACTATCAAGGCCAAGGTCATCGGCAAGACGCCTCTTTTCCGCGGCTGGGGCGAAATGACCATAACCGGCGGCGCCCAGTTGGATCTGGACTGTGACGACGGCAACACCATTTATTTGAGCGCAGTTGCCGGCAGCGAAAATATCAATCCCACCGGCTTTACCATGGAAAGCGGCCACCTGAAGATCAGAAAAGCCGGCGGCGCCTGCATCCAGGTTACGGACACTGTCGACGGCTATGTCAAGATCAACGGCGGCACCATTGATGCTGTTGGCGGCGCGTTCATCTACGGACCTGTCGTGGACCTGTCCGGCTACACCGCCGAACACACCTTGGTCGTCTGCAACTCCACCGACGGCAAGGGCGCAGAGACCTACGATGTGGAAAAGGCCGAAGCCATGAACAAGTACTGCTACTGGCAGTTGACGCTGGGCGCATCCTATGAAGTGACCGTGAAGAACGGCACAGTGGATAAGAGCGTTGCCAATTCCGGCGACACCGTTACCATCACCGCCCGCATCGCCCCCGAGGGCAAGGCGTTCGACAAGTGGGAAGTAAACGAAGGCACCATTACTTTGGCTGACCCCACCGCAACTTCTACCACATTTGTAATGCCCAGCGAGAATGTAAAGATCACCGCTTTGTATAAGACCGTGGAGACCGAGGAAGACGAGACTCCCGGTGAGTCCACCGAGGAGTCCACCCCCGAAGTGTCTACCCCCGATGTATCCACCCCTGACGCGTCCACACCTGACGCATCTACCCCCGACGAATCTACCCCCGACACCGATAACAACGAGGGCAACAAGCAGCCTGCCAAGAAGAACAGCAAGACCGGCATCGTCGTACTGTTTATCGTGATCGATGCCGTTCTGATCCTGGGTACCGGCGCAGCCATTGCGTACATCATCATTTCCAGAAACAAGAAAGAATCCGGCGCAGCCGCTGCGACCGAAGAAACCGAGGAAGTCGAACAGACCGAGGCAACTGAGGAAACAGAAGAATCCGCCGAATAATTCCCAATCACATAAAACAGCACCGGAGCGACCCTCCGGTGCTGTTTTCAATGCAAAATGTAAAGTGCAAAATGATCTTGGCGCCCCCTCCGGGGGAGCTGGCAAAAATCTTTGATTTTTGACTGAGGGGGTTATGCAGATTCGGAAAAACCCTCTCCGTCTGCCCTTGCGGGCAGCCACCTCTCCCAAAGGGAGAGGCAAGCCTTGTAGGGACCGGCGTCCTCGACGGTCCAAAGCCTTCTCCTTGAGGAGAAGGGGGACCGCGTGAGCGGTGGATGAGGTGATAAAGGAAACCGATCATACTTTCTCACGGACGAGAAAGTATGCAAAGAGTCCCCGGGGAACTTTTCGTAGGTTCCC
>JAFQDY010000190.1 GCA_017399325.1 Oscillospiraceae bacterium | reverse complement strand
CCCATGGAATCATGTTCAATACGATATTCCATAATAACCTCCTAGACACTAGAAAATCGTTTCTAAAATTACGCATAAGAAATCAATATAATTATATCGAATAATGCTGAAAAGATGAAATGCTTTTTACCCATTCTATATATCAATATTAATATACCAGAACAAAAATTTCAAGATGTAATTCTATTGTTAAATTCTTGAAGATATCCATTTCCTCTAACATTGATGGCATTTTGATATAACTGTTTGAACATTTAATTTTTCATATAGTAAATATTTGCATAAGCACCATATATACACAGTATCAAAAATTTATGCTAAAACAACAAATGAATTAGAGAAATTTCCTCTTTATTTATGGCGCAATTCGATATATAATACCTATATGCAACATTTGGGAGGTTTTCAAATGAGAGTTGTCATTAAGATTGGAACCAGCACATTGGCATATCCCACCGGACACCTGAATATCCGACGTTTTGAAGAATTGTGTAAAGTTATCAGCGATGTAAAGAACGCCGGACATCAGGTCATCATCGTATCCTCCGGTGCTATCGCAATGGGCATCGGTAAATTAGGCCTGCTGGAACGCCCCAAAGATATTCCCAGCAAACAGGCCGCTGCTGCAGTCGGTCAATGTGAACTGATGTACATATACGATAAATTGCTCAGTGAATATAATCATACAGTTGCACAACTTTTGATCACCGGCGATGATGTAGAAAATGAAGAACGACACAGTAACTTCAGCAACACATTGGCCCGGTTGATAGAAATGAATGTGATCCCTGTCATCAATGAAAATGACACAGTCGCAACAAAAGAAATCGTCATTGGTGACAACGACACACTGGCAGCCATTGTTGCGCAAAGCGTTATGGCGGATAAACTGATTCTTTTATCTGACATTGACGGCCTGTATACCGCCGACCCCCATTTGGATCCCAATGCGGAACTGATCCAATGGGCCAGCGCTGTTGACGATCACATTCTGTCCCTGGCAGGCGCCAGCAATAGCAATTTAGGAACCGGCGGAATGGTTACAAAACTTGAGGCTGCCCGGATTTGTCTGTCCTGCGGCTGCGATATGATCATCACTAACGGCAACACGCCTACAAATATTTATGATGTGATCGACGGCAAGCCCGTCGGCACCACATTTACGGAGAAAAGCCATGATTGATATGCTTATGGCCGCTAAGGCGGCAAAATCGGAAATCGCACAACTGTCGACCGAGAAGAAGAACGCAGCCCTTTGTGCAATGGCAGATGCATTGCTTTTCAATCAGGATCGCATTTTGGAAGCAAACGCTCAAGACCTTACCCGGGCAGCAACCACTATCTCCCCTGTTATGCAGGACAGATTGCGTTTGACACCTGCGCGCATTCAGGGAATGGCTGATGGGATCCGTCAAGTAGCGGCATTACCGGACCCTGTAGGACTGCAGTTAGACGAATATATCAGACCTGATGGTTTGAGAATCAACAAGATTTCCTCCCCTATTGGCGTTGTAGCGATCATTTACGAAAGCCGTCCCAATGTTACCAGCGATGTAGCTGCCCTCACACTGAAAAGCGGTAACGTCTGCATCCTGCGTGGTGGCAAAGAGGCTTTTCTATCCTCCAGCGCGATCGTGGACGCCCTTCGGGCAGGCCTTAGAACGGTCGGAATCAACGAGAATGCGATCAATCTGGTTACAGATACATCCCGCGAAAGCGCAACCGCACTTATGAAAGCGCAGGGCTATGTAGATCTGCTGATCCCACGTGGCGGCGCAGGTTTGATCAACGCCTGTGTTACAAACGCTACCGTTCCTTGTATTGCCACCGGCACCGGCATCTGCCACATCTATGTGGAAAAGTCCGCAGATCTTGATATGGCATTAAATATTATTGAAAATGCCAAAACAAGCCGTCCCAGCGTATGCAATGCAGAAGAGGTTCTGCTTATTGACAAAGAAATTGCGAAGGAATTTCTCCCCATGCTGCACAAGCGACTGGTTCTTGAGCATTCCCCTGCTGTTGAATTACGGCTTGATGAATATGCCGCAACGATCATTCCCGGCACCAAGGCTGCAACTGAAGACTTTGACACGGAATTCCTGGACTATATCCTGGCGGTAAAATGTGTTAACAATGTTCACGAAGCCATTGACCACATTCTGGCCCATTCGACCGGTCATAGCGAGGCGATCGTTACAAATGATGATACCGCAAAAGACCTGTTTGCTGCTTGCATTGACAGTGCTGCGGTGTACATCAATGCGTCGACCCGGTTTACTGACGGCGGTGAGTTTGGTCTTGGCTGCGAAATGGGGATCTCCACGCAGAAACTGCACGCAAGAGGTCCTATGGGTCTGAAGGAACTGACCAGTTATAAATACATTATCCACGGAACAGGACACATCAGATAGGAGAGCATTATGAAGTACGGTTTTATCGGTTGCGGTAATATGGGCAGCGCCATCGCAAAGGCACTGTCGCACTCCACGAAAAGCATCACATTAACAGATCGCTCCGGGAAAGCAGCAAATCTTGCGAAGGAACTTGGCTGCAACTATGCTGATAATCAAACAGTAGCAGAGACCTGCGACAGGATCTTTCTTGCCGTCAAACCTCAAATGATGGCAGACGTACTCAAGCCGCTTCAGCCGACCTTGAAGGCAAGAAAACCTCTTTTGATCTCTATAGCCGCCGGACTCACCGTTTTACGCATTGAAGAAATGGCTGGCACCTCCCTGCCTGTGATCCGCATTATGCCTAATACGCCTGTTGCGGTTGGCTCGGGAATGACGCTTTACTGCTATAACGCGCTTGTTGAGCAAGACGTTCTGTCAGATTTCTTACGGGATGTTTCTCCCTGCGGTCAATGGGATGAACTGGAGGAATCCTTGATCGACGCGGCTGGTGTTGTATCCGGTTGCGGACCTGCTTATATGTATATGTTTATGGACGCGCTGGCAGAAGGCGCTGTGGCGTGTGGAATTCCTAAGGATAAGGCGTTAAAATATGCCGCAACCACAATGATCGGTGCTGCAAAAATGGTCCAGCAGACCGGTCAAACGCCCGAGGCTTTAAAAAACGCCGTCTGCTCCCCCGGCGGCAGTACCATTGCAGGTGTTCGCGCATTGGAAGAAGGCCGTTTTTATGAAACGATCCATGCCTGTGTGAATGCAGCATATAAAAGAAATCAAGAACTTGGTAAATAAGAAAAACCCGAACCTAAATGGTTCGGGTTTCATTTTTTCCTAACTGGCACTCAACAACCGCAAGGATTGCGGAATACAGAAGCACCGGTCCGATATTGAAGAAATGGCAATCGAGCATACTTGTCAGCAGTAACGCCAGAATCGAAAGTGCTGCGAACAACTTCTCGTCGGAGAAGTCACGTAAAAACAACCGGAATGTCTGCACTCTGTGATAGCCATAGGCAATTAGGCAAGTGATTCCGCCAGTTGCAAGTAACTGAACAAACGTGTTGTGCCAACGTGGTGGAAACATTGATATAAAATTCTCAGAACTGGACCAGGAATAAATGGTAATGTCCACCGGGAAAAACGAGCCGCCAAAAATCGGGAATCGCTTAAATTGATTCCAACCGATTTCATAAATACGCAGACGCGCGGGTGACTCCAGGCCGATCTCACCAAAGACGCGAAACAGGTTTAGAAATTCATCCTCCAGGAACAACACACCAAAAGCAACAGACGCAAGCGCGCCGATATGTATCACGAATTGTCTGCGGGCATGGCGTCTGTGGCACAGAGAAAGGATGTAACTGGTTATAAATATCGGCGTACCGATCAGAATAGCGCCCCGTGAGGATGTAAAAACAAGGCCAACATAAAAGAGGATGGCAGAAATATAAGCAAAACCCGCATAACGCCCCTTTCCCGTCAGGAAAAACGGCAACGGTATGATCATAGCAAACATAGCGCCGATGTTGTTATAGTGGCCCCAACCGGTATAGATATTGTTGCGGAAGATCGCACCGTCAATAATGACATTTGCTGTTAAATACAGATTTATCATCTCGAACAGCAACACATAGCCGACGCAAGTGCCCGTCCAAAACAGGTATGCTTTCGGTGCAAGATCCCAGCGAACACCACCGGTAAACAAAAAATACAGTCCGGCAATTGCAGCAAATTGCAAGAATGCAAAGAACAGGTTTCTCCATCCATGGGTCTGCCACTGCCCACTACCCAATCCGGAAACCGCGTAAGCAGCACCCAGAATTAGTATACTTACAAGCAGTTTTCGCTTCTTTCGCAAGAATTTTAAGCCACCAAAAACCGGATCTTTGATCAACCTGTAAAGCAGGCAAATCGCAACAGCGGATAGCAGAATGATCCAATAGAAGCCCGCGCCGGAAAGCGAAAAAATAGATTCGTCATTCAGACCCGGATTATTGCCTCTGGACGGCGAGATGTAACCGCAAATAAAAAGCGGTAATAGCGGAAGCAGATCCCTTGCCAACAAACATATATAGGCCGCAATCAAAATTAAAACAGTGTATACGATCAGTTCCATCGCAAATACATTGGACAATATCGTCAACCCGCCTATCAGCATCAAATAGGTAGGTGAATACAGCAGGGCGTTGATTCGTTGAATAATCGATTTTTCCTGGCACGTAACCATAGAATAACCTCCATCCAATAATAAAACAACAATTCCGCTTCATTATACCACAATTCCATAAATAGTCAAGAAACTGCCGAATAATACAAATTCTGACAAGCACCTTTTTGGTAAGCCGTTCCACCTTTTCTTCGTTCGCCGTAAGCCCGGTGGTATAGTCCCGGCCGGTTCTTGCAGTCTAACACCCTCAATTGTTCAACGAAAAACAAGGCTACGCAAACCCTTGCACCATAGGAATCTAACCTTCTGAGGTGATAAGTGTTTTGTGTAGCCTTGTAAATTGTATTTAAATATTTCGGAAAACAGAAAATTATCAACCAATCTGTCTTACGCGCAGAACGCCGTTGATACCACGCAGTTCCTCAATTGCATCAGCAGTAGGAATGCTGTCCAAATCCAGCATTGTGTAAGCAAATTCACCTCTACTACGGTTCATCAAGTCAGAGATATTGATCTCCCTTTTTGCAAAAACAGAAGTAAACTGGCTCAGAGTATTGGGAATATTCTGGTGCAGAATGGTAACTCTTGCAGCCTTTTTGCAGATGCCCATATCACAGTTGGGGTAATTCACAGAATTAACAATATTGCCGTTTTCCAGATAATTCATTATCTGTCTGACAGCCATTTTGGCGCAGTTGTCCTCTGCTTCCTCTGTAGAAGCACCCAAGTGAGGAATTGCCACGACACCGGCCATACCGGCAGTTCTGTCGTTGGGGAAGTCGGTG
>JAFQDY010000189.1 GCA_017399325.1 Oscillospiraceae bacterium | reverse complement strand
GAATGGCTGCCACCAACCTAACATTGGGTGAAGCAGATAAACAGGCCGTAGAAGCACTGCGACATCAATACGGCACTTGGGAATACCTGTACGGCGCGCCCCTGCCCTTCTCCTTTGGGTGCGAGGATCACTTTTCCTGGGGACACATCCAGTTGCAGTTGGATGCAAAAGAGGGTGTTGTTGTGCGTGCAAAAGTTTACTCCGACGCTATGGATTGGTCGTTACCGGAGGCTGTGGAAACTGCGCTCACCGGCTGCCGTTTTGAAACTTTCGCTATGGTGGCGGCTTTGCGGCAGGCAAATTTGCAGGCGCAGATCTGTGAAGACCTGTGCAAAATGCTGAAAAAGCAGGATTTATAAGCACTTTGTGCAAGTTCTATCCCATTTTGACTTGCTTTTCTGTGATGAACTATGGTAAAATTCAAGTGATATAACAACAACCGTTAGGAGGCTGTTCTATGGCGAAAACCGGAAATAACGCCGCAAAAATGTTTGAGCAATTCGCGCAGCAAGGCGCGCAATCCACCGACAAGCAACTGGTTCAACCCCAGCCGATCCCGTTTGTAAAGAACCCTTGTGTTTTGACCGAGGGCAAATTTGAGGCAATGCATTTGCCCCATCAGATGTCCACCAAAGAAGAACTGTATGCTGCCTTGGCTGACCTGCGGGCAAAGTATCAGCCGTTTTTGCGGGAACTTGCGCCTGCGATTCCCACCTGCTGGGATTCTCAGGAACTGAAAACATTCCTGTTCAACGGCGAAGAAAAAATTACCATTCCCCATTACGGCGGGCCTTTGGGCAATGCTGTCCATACTTACACCACCACTTTTACACTGGGCAAGTTTGACGGTCGGGCCGTTTTCTTCCGCTGCAGAGGCGCTGACTACATTGCCATCGTCTATGTAAACGGCAGATTCGTCGGCTCTCACGAGGGTTTCTTCGGTGAATTTGAATTTGACATTACCGAGTTTGTCCACGAAGGCGAAAATGCGCTGGAGATCCGTTTGGAGAACGACTTCTCCTACCGGGGCACCGGCACCGGCGGCATTGCTGACCCGGTGATCATCGAGGGTGACAAACTATACGCCTACACCGGTGTGGGTTGGGACGATCCTCAGATCGGCTGGCATCACTGCCCGCCCGGTATGGGTATTTACCAGGGTGTTTTCATTGATGTGCGGAATACCTGCCACATCACCGATCTATATGTGCAGACGGACTTGGAAAACAGTGCCGTGACTTTGTGGGCAGAAGTGGAAAACACCACCTACGATTCCAGAGAAGTTACTTTTAACATTTCTTTGTACGGCCAGAATTTTGACGCTACCGTATTTGAGAACAAGGAATACAAGCCTGTTTTGGAAGTTGAGGGCGAGCAATCGATCCTGCTTGCAAAACACGGCAAGAACATTTACAAGATCTCGCTTCAGTTACCTGACCCCAAGGTGTGGCAATTAGACGCCCCTTATCTGTATCAGATGCAGGTTTCCCTTTCTTACGACGGAAAAGTTTGCGACTGCGACAAAGTCACATTCGGTATGCGCAGTTTCACCCAGGACACCACATCCGAAGTGAAGGGTATGTTCTACTTAAACGGCGAGAAGATCCGTCTGCGCGGTGCAAACACCATGGGTTTTGAGCAGCAGGACGTTGTGCGTGGTGATTTTGACCAGTTGATCGACGACATTCTCATTGCAAAACTCTGCAATATGAACTTCTGGCGTCTGACCCAGCGGCCTGTGCAGGACGAAGTATACGAGTACTGCGACAAGTTGGGTCTGCTGACTCAGACGGACCTGCCCCTGTTCGGCGTTATGCGTCGGAATAAGATGATCGAGGGCGCCCGTCAGACCGAAGAAATGATGCGCTTGATCCGCAGTCACCCCTGCAACATTATGATCTCCTATATGAACGAGCCGTGGCCTTTCGGTGGCAAAGAACCCCACCGCCATATGCTCCGCGAGGAAATGGAAGTGTTCTTCGAGATCTGCGACCGGGTGGTCCACTACAATGCCCCCGGCTATATTATCAAGCACGTGGACGGCGATTTCGATCCTCCCACCCGCGACACAATGCCCGATGTCCACTGCTATACTCTGTGGTACAACGGCAGCCAGATCGACTACGGTCTGCTCTACCGCGGTTTCGGCCAGGAAGTCGCCCCCGGCTGGTACTACGGCTGCGGTGAATTCGGCACAGAGGGTCTGGACCATGTGGACCTGATGCGCCGCAGATACCCGGCCCAGTGGCTGAAAGAACCCTTTGACACCGACAATATTTTGTGTTCTCAATCCAAAGCATTCCACGGCTACTTCTTTGAAACGCCCAAGACCCTGGACCAATGGGTCACCGCGACCCAGGCCCATCAGGCATTTGCCGCCAAGGAGATGACCGAGTGCTTCCGTCGGGATCCCAGAATGGTTTCCTTTGCCATTCACCTGTTCATTGATGCGTGGCCTGCCGGCTGGATGAAGACCATTATGGACTGCGAACGCAATCCCAAGCCTGCCTACTTTGCTTATCAGCGGGCATTGGCACCGATCCTTCTGTCCCTGCGCTGCGATCGGTTTACATACTATGTGGGCGAAAATGTCAGCATTGAGACCCATATTTGCAACGACACCAATCAGGTCTTGAAGGACGGCTGGACCGTCCGCTACGAACTGCATAAGGGTGACGAAGTAGTGATGGTCGGTTCTACCCCCGTTCAGGCCGGCGCTTGCACCGCAGAGTATGTGGCAAGTTGTGATTTTGTTGCCCCCGAGGTTAATGACCGGGAGAAGTTCTGCGTAAAAGCCATACTTTTGGATGCAGGCGGAAATGTGGTTTCCTTCCAGGAATTCCCCATTGAAGTGTTTGAGGATGTGGAGATTCCCGAAAACGACAACATCGTGCTGATCACTTCTTTGGAAGAAGGTGAGAACGAGATCGCCGGTGAGATCATTGTGAAATCCACAGAGAAGGCCCACAGGCCACTGTACTTCGCATCCAGAGATACCGGGCATCCCGCAGTAGCAGAATTCAAACCTACCGACTTCAGAATGTGGTACGATGCCAAGGAAGACCGGCTGACACCGCTGTGCAACCTGTGTTTCGAAGCAAACGACGCCTTCCGTCCGATCCTCAGCAGTTATGTGGACAATGTTATGCGGACAGTCGTGGGTGAAAAGGAGTACGAAGGCAAGCGCT
>JAFQDY010000020.1 GCA_017399325.1 Oscillospiraceae bacterium | reverse complement strand
TTCAGAGGCACGTTGTGCGCCTCAGCATAGTCGATCTCTTCTTCACGGGACTTGATGTTCCACTCACGCCAAGGGGCGATGATCTTCATATCGGGAGCGAAACGCTTGATTGCCAGTTCAAAACGGACCTGGTCGTTGCCCTTACCGGTACAGCCGTGGGCGATGGCGTCTGCGCCTTCTTTCAAAGCGATGTCAACCAACGCCTTTGCGATGATGGGACGGGCGAAGGCAGTACCCATCAGGTACTCCTCGTACTTGGCACCGGCCTGCACAGAGGGAATGATCACATCGTTGACCATCTCATCGCACAGATCAGCGGCATAGAACTTATCGGCGCCGGTTTTGTAAGCCTTTTCTTCCAGACCCTCCAGCTCATCCATCTGACCCACATTGCCGGCTACGGCAATGATGTAAGGATTGTCGTAGTTCTCTTTCAGCCAAGGAATGATGATGGATGTATCCAGACCGCCGGAGTAGGCCAGCACGATCTTCTTAACGGATTGCTTGCTCATTTTCTTTTCCTCCTGCTTTGGCGCGTTTTTGGCGCGTCTGTCTTTTTGTGGACTTATTGTAACACCGGCTGAATAAATATGCAAGTACTTATTCAATGTTTTTTGCATTTTGCTTGCCAAAAATACCGGGCATTTCCCGTATGTTTTTGTGCATAGTTACTAAATTGCCCTATTTATTGGGGGTCTGTTGGCGTTTTTTGTGGGTTGTGCGTGATTTTTCTGTATGCAGTATAACTGTATATTTGCATAAATTTTGTGCATAAACGAATCATACCGCCGCGAAATTCGCGGCGGTATGGGGCATATGCAATATTTTAGTTGTATCGGCGCACTGCCAGCAGGTGTTCTTCCATATAGGTGTTGTCCAGAGTGTTTTCCACCACGCCGCCCTTGGAACTGCTGCAGTAGACGAACTTATTATCACCCACATAGATGCCGCAGTAGGCTGCTTCACCGGGATACCCTTCTGTCCAGAATACCAGAATGTCGCCGGGGATCACATTCTCGCGGCTGACTTCTGCGCCGAAAGCCGCCTGTTCGTCAACCAATCGGGGGGCTGTGACCTGGGCTACCTTGCAGCAATAGTAAACGAAGCCGGATGCGTCAAAATCATCGGGGCCTGCGCCGCCGTAGCGGTAGGCCTTGCCCACCTGAGCCTGAGCGATCTGGGAAAGGGCGTTGCCCTGAACGGTGGTTTCTTCTGTGGTTTCCGTGGTTTCGGTGGTCTCGGTAGTCTCTGTGGTTTCCGTGGTTTCGGTGGTTTCTGTAGTTTCGGTGCTCTCCGAAGTTTCCGTGCTTTCGGAAGTGTCCTGGGAGTTATCAGCAGCGCCGGACGAACTGCTTGGCTTACCGGATGCGCCGGAATCTTGTCCCTGTTCAGGCTTTCCGACCATCACCATGACCACCACCAAGGCGGCCAGCATAATGGCCAAGATCGCCACGATCAAACCTGTGTAATTCTTCTTTTTCCGTCTGCGACGGCGAACGGGTTGTTCCATAATCGTTCCTCCTTGTGTGTGCCTTTTTTGAGTATACATCAGTTTTGCCCAATTTGCAAATATTTTCTTCCCTTTGCAAGAAAAGGTGGAAATTTTGGCAATTCCGTGTTATGCTATAAAAAAATGTACCCTTGGAGGTATTTATGTACGAAGTCATTGTTCTTGGCGCCACCTTTGCCGCGGCAGGTATCGCAGAAACATACGGAAAAGACTGCCTTGTGATCGAGCAGCGGATGGATGCCGGCTACGAGTTTTTCTGCGCCCATTTTGATTCCGGTCCGGAAGTGTATCCTTATTTGCAAAAGGCCGATGTGCGGTTTGGCTCCCACATCGTTTCTGTGGAGAAGACCCAGGTTGGGTTTGTCTGCACCACCCACGGTGTGGAGGGATTCTGCACTTTTGAAGCCAAGCGGATCATTGACACCCGGGTTACGCCCCAAATGTGCGAAAGCAAGGCGTTTCCCATTTTGATCGCAAGTGAGGAACCCCCCGCATTTGCCGGCGTTTCCTGCAAACGGATCGGCGAAACGAACCACTACATAGTGTCTATCCCCGTTTCCCTTTCCAGTGGTTACCCGGAGGCAAGAACTGCGGCGCTGGATGTGGTCAAACAATTCTCCCAGACCCAAAAACTCATTTACTCGGCAGACCAGTTCGACTATCGGGTAAAAGACGGCTATCCCAAGGAAGAAAACGGCATTTTGTATTTGCCCTCGAAAGCCTTTGTTTCTCCCGGCCGGGCCTTTCAGGCGGGAAAGGAGGCGGCAAGATGACATATCTTTCCGAAATAAGAAACGGCAAACAGATTTTGCAGGAAGTTGCCGCACTCACTTTTGAAAAGACCTACGATGTGATCGTCTGCGGTTTAGGCACCGCCGGCTCCAACGCGGCGCTGTTTTCTGCCGAAAACGGCCTGTCTGTGCTGGGCGTGGAGACGCTGACCTGCGCCGGCGGCAATCACACCCTGGGCGGCGTGGTTGGCTACTACTTCGGCTGCCCCGGCGGCCGCTATGAGGAAATGGACAAAACCGTCTTTGACTTTGCCAAGCGCTACACCTCTACCACCGCGGAAAGCCGTAAGTTCCTGATGGAGCAGGCGCTGGTGGAAAAGGGCGTGGGGCTGCTTTATGAGGCAACTGTCTGCGGCGTTTACTTAGAAGAAAACACCGTCATCGGTCTGCGCGTTTTGCAAAACGGCCATCTGACGGACTACGGCGCAAAAGTGGTGATGGACTGCACCGCGGAAGCCTATGTGGCGGCTATGGCAGGCTGCGAAACGGTCTGCGGCAGGTCTTCCGACGGACAAATGCAGCCTTATACTTTGGTTTCTTTGGTATATGACGGAGAAAAGTACCGCTTTACCAATGTGGACTTCGGCCGGGTCGATCAATATGACAGCAAGGCTCTGTCCGAGGCCGTTTTGTTCTGCCGGTCCTACCATGTGCAGGAGGAACACGCCGGCACAACTCTCATTTCCCAAATGCCAATGATGGGTTTCCGGGAAGGTCGACGGATCGTGGCGGAGCAACCGGTGAAACTGGACGATGTGTTCGCAGGTTGCCAGACGGGCACGCCTATGTTCTATTCCTATGCGGACTTGGACAAGCACGGCTGGGACATCGCCTTTGACGGCGAAGGCCTGGGCGATTGGGCCATCGGCGCGAATTTGGGCGCTTACAATGTGACCGTGGCCGTGCCTTACAAGGCCATCTTGCCCAAGGGGTTTGACGGCCTTCTGGTTCCCTGTCGGGCTTTGGGCGTGGACCGGGATGTGTCCAGTTGCGTCCGTATGAATCTGGATATGAAAAAGGCCGCGGAAGCCGCCGCCCAGTGGGCGACCCTTGCGGTGACGCAGAACAAATCCTTGAACGATGTGTCCTATGCTGCATTGGCCCAAGCCCTCAAAGAAAGCGGCTGCCTAAAAGAAAGTGACGACCGCGGTTTCCGCATTGACGGCACTGTCAACTGGGACGGCACGCCCCTGACACCGAAGCAGGTGCAATGGCTCACCGACCCGGCAGAACTGGAATCTCATTTGAAGACCGAAACGCCCGGCATTGCCATCTGGTCGGTTAGATATATGGGCGAAAAGGCCGTTCCGGCTTTGCTGAAATTGCTGATTTCACCCGACGAAAACACCAAAAAACACGCGGCCTTCGCCTTGGCTATGCTGGGTCGCAACGAAGGCGCTGAAATTCTGCGGGAAACGGCCGCAGCGCGGGACGGTCTGATGCTGAAAGACTGCCGCAAGAACAACACCCTGCGGGGTTGTATGGCTATTTACTGGCTGGGCCGGCTGGCCGACAGGACGATCGTTCCCGAACTGACCCATCTGATTTGTGACGAAAACGAAAACCAAAAGCCGGTCTACAGCAACGGCGCATTGACTACCCGTTATAAGGTGGCAGGCTTTGACGGGGTGTACTTCCAGTTCCTGTCCCAGGCGGTGATGGCGCTGGTACGCATTGGCGATGTCCACCGGGATCTGCAGGCAGAAATTGCCCAAGCCTTTACGGTCGCATTTGCCTCCGACGGCTATTATGACCGCATCACCAAACGCCCCCGCCAAAGCAGCGAGGGCAATATGGCGCTGACCATCAAGACCGTGGCGCTGGCCGCAATCGAAAAGTGGGCTTTATAAAAACACCGGGCGGGCAATGCCCGCCCCTACATAATGAAAAGCGAGGTGAAATTTCACCTCGCTTTTGCTATATATATTACAGAATGTCCTTTTCGTGGAGGACTACGCCGTTTGCCACCAGTTTTTTCTGCAGCGCAGAAATGTCAAGGGCAGAAAAGTCGTCGGTCATTGCGGCTGCTGTGCCTGCCGCCTGTCCGGTGACCGCGCAGCAGGGGATCACCCGCATAGCCTCCCACAGATCTTCGTCCACCGATGTGCAGCGGCCTGCCACGATCAGATTTTTCACCTTTTTATTATATAAGGTCCTAAACGGCACTTCGTAAACAGGGCCCCGCTTTTTCCAGTTGGCAACCATACCCACAGAATCTTCAAAATAGGTGTGCATTTCTGCATCTGCCATTTCATATTCACCCACGATGCGCCGGGTCATACGGATCTGGGGGATGGTGGCAAGGGTGGAGATCACCGCGCCCGGGTCAGTTTTCCGTTTTTCCAGCCAGTGCTTCAGGGTCCTTTCGTGGGAAAGGCAGACCATTTCGGAGATCTCCTCTCCGTCAAGGCCGGAGAAGCGGCGCTTTGTCAGGCTTTCGCCTGTCTGGCCCGGCTCGTCCACCACACCCAGTTGCTGCAGGTGGTAGCCGCTGTCGTTGGTAAAATAGTACCAGGCGGCCAGTTTGTTGCCCTGTTTGAAGGTTTCGGTGGGAACGCCTGCAAAGTGGGCGATGTCGCAATCGCCGGTGGCGTCCACAACAGTGCGAATGGGATAGGCGATCCTGCCGGACTTATTCTGCACATAGAGGGTGGTGATGCGGCCGTTTTCCGTGTCTGTATCCACCGCATAACTGCCATACATAATGTCAACGCCGTTTTCTTTCAGCCGTTTTTCCAGCAAAATGGCGCACAGTTGAGCGTTATACTGGACCATATAACGGGTGTCGTTTTCCGTTCTTGTGCCGATGCCGTCCAGCCAGTTTGCGGGGTAGCGGTCTTCCGCGCCGTATGTAATGGACAGTTTCAGCAGTTCTTCCGCAATGCCGAAGGAAACCTGACGGCCGTATCCGTCGCAAAGGGGCAAATAGATGGTGATCAGGCCCGCCGTACCCAAGCCGCCCAGCATATATTCTTTCTCGAAAAGAACGACCTTTTTGCCCTCACGGGCTGCCGCCAACGCTGCCGAAATGCCGGCAAAGCCGCCGCCGCATACTGCTACATCGTAGTTTTTCATAAAATCACCGCCTTTTTGGCCATTATAGCACAACCCTTTTCAGAAGTAAATCCCCCTTGCCGTCACTTTCGGCATACTGTCGGGGCTGCCGGTAAAATTTTACTGTTTTTCTTCCGCGAACAGATGTTTTCCTCTTGCAACCGACATAGCCTCGTGATAAAATATAAGTATCCATGCAAAACCGATTTGGCAAACCACAGTGAAAGGATGATTTTTATGCGTACAATCCTTAATCGCATCCGTTCTGTCAGCGCGGGCAAGACCGTTTTGGCCCTGTTGCTGACGCTGGTCTTAGTCCTGTCCTTGCTGCCGGTCTCCGTTTTCTCCGAGGCCACTGACGAGGCAAGATGGGTCATTCAAACAGACAGTTCCGAGCCTGCCTCCTTTACGGACAGCGGCACGCTGGCCGAGGCTATGGCGGCCGCAAACGGCGCAGACAGCAGCGCTTGGACTTACATCCAACTTTGCCGCGATGTAACTGCTTCCGACGTTAATTATTCGCTGTTTGATTTGAATTTCAATCACTTCGCCGTTTTGGATCTGGGTGGCTACACCCTGTCAGCTGTGGGCAACGGCTATGTCTGCGCTGTTAGGAACAGAGGCACGCTGCTGGTGCGTAACGGCACCGTTTCCGCCTCCGGTTCTGATGCATTTGCCATCTATTCCGGCGGCGAAACAATTCTGGAAAGCGGCACATTCACCGCAACACGCACAGGGGGCACCTATCCCTACTACTTAGGCTGCGGCGTTTACCACAGTGGCGGTGAGATTTATCTGGGCAACGTTACCAAAATCGAAGGCACCGATGCCGACATTTTCCTTACCGGCAGAAATTCTCTAATCGCCAATGACGGTGCTGCAACTCCCACTTACTACAACGGCAGCGCCCTGACTGTTATGTCCGTCGAGCCTGCAATGCCTGAATACGATAGACCCGCACAGCCCAACATCTGGCACGGAGAGGTTTTGATCTCCGGCCTGAACAGCGCAAACAAGGATAAGTTCATCTTGAGTGATGGCGATGCCGAATTCTTCCAGACCCGGTACGACGAGGCCAACAGCTGCCTGACTTTGGAAGGCAAGCCTATGCCCTTCACTTGGTATGACGAGGACGGCACTGTGCTTACCGGCACCGATTATCCCTCCAGCCCTCCTTTCTCCAGCGTCATTGAAACTCTGCCCACCCCCACCAAGGAAGGTAAGGAATTTGTGGGCTGGATATATCGCCAGGCTGACAGCGATTTCTGGAGCAACGACTTTATGAGATCCTACACTCAGGTTGTCTGCCCGCTGGAGGCAAAGGCAGTATTTCTTTATGACCTGACACCTGTGACCGACAACACCGGCACCTACATCCCCATCCACACTGCCGAGGACCTGATGGCGCTGTCCGCCATTATCAACAGCGGCTATAAACGCAATGAATACAATGTCAATTCCGTGACCTACCGCCTGATGAGCGACATCGATATGTCTCAGGTCTGCGGAGAGGATATTGGCTCGTTTATTCCCATCGGTAATTGGGGCTTCAGATTCAACGCAAACTTCGACGGCAACGGAAAGACCATTTCCAACCTCTATGTGTCTCATGCTGAGGCCTCCGCTCTGTTCTACGAACTCGGCTCTGATGTAACCATCAAGGACCTGACCGTCAGCGGCGATTTCATCAGTAATGGCAATGCCTGCGTACTGTTCGCTTATGCTTATGATAACCTCACCCTTGCCAACTGCACCCTGCTGGGTACTGTTTGTGGCAGCGTGGGCTACACCGGCGCTTACGGTGAGTGCTACGGTTCGACCAGCTTTACCAATGTGGACACCTCCGGTGTGGTCATCCTGCCTCCCAAGAACTACACCGCCACCCCCGGTGGCTATATGGCTTACGGCCCGACCTCCCCTGCTACATTCGATGTTATCGGTAACTACAATGGCCAGCTGATCTCCACCACCTACGGCAACCACGGCTATGAGTACATGACCGAAGATATGAATGGCGCCCAAGTTGCTGTCAGCGGTTCTTCTATTGGCGGTGGCCGCTACGTTAAGCTGACCTACACCGTCACCGCCGGTGATACGGCCGTGACTGCCGGTAAGCTGGCTGTTCACGCAGACGTTATGGTGGGCCACAACGACTATGCTACCGTTCGTGTCATCAAGAGTGGCGACAAGGTCATCGGCATCTCCTTGCTGGATGAAGATGAAAGCAACGACACCTTCGGCGCCCAGTTCTCCCTGTATTTTGCTGACTCTGCCGGCGTTACCAACGCAGACACCTACTGGTTTGGCAATTATTACGACCGCGACGTACACGCTTTTGATCCCTTAAACAGCGAAACTGCCTCCCACGGCAGCGACTACGAGGACGACTACAGCGCTCTGTATGACGAGGACAGCGGCTTTGCTGTCTCCTGGCAGAACATCGCCCTGAACCCCGGTGAAAGCAAGTCCTTCTCCCTCACCTTGGGTGTTGGCGAGGCTGTTGAGCCCATCGTCTGGGGCAACCCTGATGTGACCTTGTCCGCAACCACCACCGATGACCGCGGCCGCGTGAATGTGACCGCCAAGGTCAAGGATGAGGCCGGTATGAAGGACACCCTCTATGCATCCGTGGACAACGGCGCAGAAATGCAGCTGACCACCGTGACCGCTGTTGACGGTGAGACCTCCGCTACCGCGGCATTGGATCTGTTCGATTACGCACCCGGCGAGCACCAGGTCACCTTCTGGTTCGTCAATGAAGAAGGCTCTATGACGCCCGCTGTCACCAAGACTGTGACCGTGACCGCGCCGGTGGCCGGCAAGTTCCAGGATACTACCTCCTCCACCAATGTGGGTTCTGCCAAGCCTACCGCAACACCGGCTGAACTGGAAGAGGCCGTTCCTCTGACCGACAGTGAAAAGCAATCTAGGGACCGGGGCGAAGATGTGCTGGTCTGGCTGGAAACAAAGGATGCTACGGACACCGTGAGCGCAGCGTCTAAGGAAGCCATTGCAAAGGCTCTGGGCGACAAGAAGCTGGGTATGTATCTGGATGTGTCTCTGTTCAAGAAGGTCGGCGATGCCGAAGCACAGCCTCTGACCCAACTGAACAAGAAAATTCCCATCACCTTGAAGGTGCCCACCGAGCTGCTCCCCGAAAGTGAAGCGCAGGGCAGAGTTTACTACATTATCCGTACCCACAACGGCGCTGTCGACCTGCTGGACACCACCTTCGACGCAAAAGCCGGCACCATCACCTTCGAAACTGACCGTTTCTCCGACTATGCGATCGCTTACAGTGACATCGTGACCTCCCCCGCCACCGGCGACATCTTCAGCACCGCGCTGTGGGTATCTCTGATGGCTGTCAGCGCAGCAGCCTTTGTTGGCCTGCTGGCTATGCAGAAGAAGCACAGCTTCTGATTCGCAAAACACTTCTAAACAACAAAAAAGCAAGGTGCAATGCACCTTGCTTTTTTAGGGGGTTATTCGTCCTTGGGTTCGGGTTTTTCGTATTCGTTTTCCCGAACGCCGGGGAAATGTTCGTCCAGATATTCTTCCCGGTAGGGGTTGACGCCCTTGGAGGGGTTCTCCGGGTTCAACGGCAGCGACCACAGTTCCTTTTTATAATAGGGGTTGTGGAATGTCTGCTCGATGCGGCCGGAACGCTCCAGCACATCGTTGCAGGCCCGGATACAGCCTCTTGCGCCGCAGATGGCGAAGTAGCCCGTATGGTCGATGATGTAGTTATAGTAGTCCATCACCGCGTGGCTGCCGGGTTTTCTGCCCCACTTTGCGCCGGCCAAAGCGTAGGTCAGCATATAGGCCTCCTCCTCGGTCATCTGGGAATTGCGCACATCAAAGGCCATATTGGGGAACTCCTTCTTTAAGAAGGGAGAACACTCGTTGTTCATACCGTGGTGGGACAATGTGCAGCGACCCATTTGCACATCGCCGTACCAAACTTGCTTTTCGCCGAAGTCCACGGTGATGCGGGCATCCTTATCCTTGGGGCTGGGGATCGCGCCGCCGGGGCAGCGTCTTGTGCAAGCGCCGCAATGCAGGCAGATGGTGCCGGTGTCCAGAATAGGGTCGGGTTCCAGTTCCGCATCGGTAAAGATCAGACCCAAGCGGACACGGGGGCCGTATTTCTTGGTCAGGAAAACTTTCGACCAGCCGATCTCGCCCAGACCGCAGCCGGCGGCGATCACACGGATACTGCAGACGATGTCGGGGGGCAGTTTGCCCTCGGCCACAGGTTTTCTGGTGGTGCCGTTGCCTTCGGGCACAGCAGGATAGTGGGCCACCGCCTCATAGCCGCAATCCTCAATAAAACAACTGAGTTGGTATGTTTTGATGGGGCGGAAGAAACTGTTCAGTTTGTTGTAAGTATAGAAGGTGTAGTTATGCCAGTGCGTGCCTTCCTCAATACCCCGATTTGCGCCCCGGGGAATGGGCATAGCAATGGCGATCACCGACTTGGCCTTGGGGAAATAGGAGATGGGACTCATCAGTTTGGGCGCATTTTTGAAGCGCTCGATGTTACCGATGGCAATACAGTCGATCCCCAGTTCCTTGGCCTTGGCCTTCAGGATTTCAGAGGTCAGTTTCATGATCAATGCCCCCTGTTTCCGCTCTTGGAGAATGCGCCGCCCAAAACATTTGCCTGCTCATCGGAGCGATCTAAGGCTGCGTTGTTTCCACCGATGCTCCATACTTCAGAGGTGCGGAAGGCGTTGGCAAAAGTCTTGCTCAAAGCGTCCCGTTCTTCCAGGCCGCACATACAGGTGCGGTTGCACAGTGCAGCGATCCGGTCGGGGGTGGCGTCTGCTGCAAAGCGGTTGGCCACCGCGCCGTTCTGGCAGATCTTGCACTTGGCATAGTCGATTCTGCCTACTGTGAATTTCTTGCCGCAGATCTCGATCTCCTCGGTCTCCTCCTTGCTGATGGCGCCCAAGGGGCAGGCATCGGCGCATTTTCTGCAGCCGTTGCAGACATTTTCTTCAAGCAAGGGGGTGCTTTCCAGTTCGGCGTCGGTCAGGATCATGTGGAAACGCTGACGGGAGCCGAACTCCTTGGAGAAGGCGATGCGGTTATAGGACACGGAGCAAAGGCCGCAGGCCACTGCCGCATAGTCAAAGTCGGGGTAGACATTGGGAGCAGGTCTGCCTTCTGCAACGGGAACACCGGAGGGGCCCAGTTCCGCAGGATTGGGGAACACAGGTGCGGCTTCCCAGCCGTTTTCTTCAATAAAGTTTGTCAGGTTGTAGGCAGACAGAGCCAGAAATTCGTCTTCCAGCCAGTTCTTGCCGAACAGCGCGTAGTCACCGAAATTGGTGCCTTCTTCCACGCCACGCAGAGCGCCTCTGCAGATTCGCTTGCCAACCATAATTACGGTTTTTGCCTCGGGGAAAATGGAGAAGGGATCGTGGGCCTTGTCCACATTTTCAAAGCGGGAACGGTCGGCAAAGCCGATCAGGTCCACGCCGTCCTTTTTTGCAAATTCGATAATTGCCTGTTTCAAATCCTGCATAACTACAGTCTCCTTTGTTCGCTATTTTTGTTTCTGCTTATTATATAACACAAAAATCAGGCTGCGGCACTCACTTTTCAATAGAAAAGGTGGACTTTTCAACACTTGACAACCGGGAAAAATCCGCTATACTGGTACTGGAGGTGGATAGAATGCTTTGTAACGGAGAAAACCCGATCCTG
>JAFQDY010000188.1 GCA_017399325.1 Oscillospiraceae bacterium | reverse complement strand
CGGCTGTCCGACCCGGTCGCCACAATATTGTACTGCAAAGTTCTGTAATTGTCAAATTACTTGCAGGGCAGCAGGGGAATGTGGTCCAAAAGGTTCAAATCGTACCGCTTGACCAGTTCCATAGCCTTGTCTTCCGACGGAAAATCTGCCAATCCCTGGGGCGAATGGGCATCGCAGCCCAGGACCACCTTGCAGCCTGTTTGCCCTACGATTTTCCAAAAGTCCTCCCGGGGGTAATGCCGACCGGAATGGATACCCAAAATGTTGATTTCCAAAGGTATATCATATGTAACAGCAGCCTCGCACAGCCGCTTGGCGTGCTGCCGATAAAAGTCCTTATCTCCCACAAAATGCAGCAGATCCGGGTGGGCCACATAGGTAAAAAGTCCTGTCTTCATACCCTCGATAACCTGTGAGCAGTAGCGCTCCCAGCGGGCATTGTCGTCCGTAGGGGGTCTGCCGTTGTAGGGCTCTCCCTGCTCGTTACCGCACCAATGCTGCCCCAGAATAAAATATTCAATGTCATAGGGGGTGATCAGTTTCAGCAGATCGCCCATTCTGTCGGGATAGTATTCCACTTCCAGGCCCAAATGGATCTCGATTTTATCTTTGTATTTTTCTTTCAGCGCCAAAACCGTTGCCACATAGTTTTCCAATTCGTCGGGATACATACGCATAGTGGAGTAATAATCACCCGGGAAAATAAAAGGCGTGTGGTCGGAAAATCCCAAAATTTTCAACCCCCGGTCAATGGCCGCAAGTACATATTCTTCTTCTGTGCCGGTTGCGTGGCGGCATCGGGCGGTATGGGTGTGATAATTTTCTGTCATGATCGGTCTCCTGATGTGTTTTCTACATTTTATACCCCTTGTGGCCGCTTGTCAAATATCTTGCAAATTTTCAAAAGAAAGGATATACTATATGCAAGAAGTATCCGCAGAAAAGAGGAGTGGCTATGGCAAGCATTTTGGAGTCTTATTTTACATCCCTGCAAGGTAAGAATATTGTGGTGCTGGGTCTGGGTGTGAGCAATCGTCCCCTGGTGCGTCTGATGCTGCGCTATGGCTGCACAGTGACCGGATGCGATAAGACCCCTTATGAAAAACTGGACGATGAAGTGCTGGAACTGGAACGGCTGGGCTGCCGTTTGCAGACCGGCGATGAATATTTGGAAAACTTAGCCGCGGATATGGTTTTCAGAACACCCGGTATGCACCCGGGAAATCCTGCATTGGAGACCCTGCGTCAAAAGGGCGCGGCGGTCACCAGTGAGATGGAAGTGTTCTTTGAACTTTGCCCCTGCAAAATTCTGGCAGTCACCGGCTCTGACGGAAAGACCACCACCACAACGCTCATCTCCGAAATGCTGAAAGCCGAGGGGAAAACTGTGTGGCTTGGCGGCAATATCGGCACGCCTCTGCTGCCCCTTTTGGATAAAATGAAAAAGGAAGATTTTGCGGTGGTGGAACTCAGTTCCTTCCAACTGATGGATATGCGCCGCAGTCCCTCTGTGGCGGTGGTGACAAACCTCGCCCCCAACCATCTGGACGTCCATAAGGATATGGACGAATATGTGGAGGCAAAGAAGAATATTTTCCGTTTCCAAGGGAAAGAAGACACCTTGATTCTGAACGCCGACAATGGGATAACTTCTGGGTTTTATGGCAATGGAAAGACGAAGTTTTTCGCCCGGGTCGGCAGCGTGGAGAAGGGCGTTTGCCTAAACGGAACCATGATCTGCCGGGACGGAAAACCTGTTGTAGACACAAGTGAAATCGTCATTCCCGGCGTCCATAATATCGAAAATTATATGGCGGCCATTTTGGCGGTGGAGGGCCTTGTGTCCGACGAAAATATCCGCAAGGTGGCGTCGGAATTCGGTGGTGTGGAGCACCGCATCGAACTGGTGCGTGTGAAAGACAATGTAAAGTTCTATAACGACTCTATCGCCTCTTCTCCCACCCGCACCATTGCCGGTCTAAATAGTTTTTCCCAAAAGGTGCTGCTGATCGCCGGCGGCTACGATAAGCACATTCCCTATGATGTGCTGGGCCCTGTGATCTGCAGGCAGGTAAAGAAATTGTACTTAAACGGCGCAACCGCCAAGGCCATTCGTCAGGCGGTGGAAAATGCGCCGGAGTATACACCGGGAAATCCGGAAATCGTAGATTGCAAGGACTTTACGGACGCGGTGCAACAGGCCGCGGCAGATGCCAAATCGGGCGATGTGGTGCTGATGTCGCCGGCCTCTGCGGCCTTTGATCAGTTCAAGAATTTTATGGTCAGAGGCGACTATTTCAAGCGGCTTATCAAGGAGTTGTAATATGCAGATCAACAAACTGACGAATACCCTTCGCAAGATCCTGCCCCTTAAATATTGCGGCGCGGTGATCGTGGCAGCCGGAAGCGCGTCCCGTATGCAAGGCATCGACAAAGTAATGGCGGAACTGGGCGGTGAGCCTATGATCCTGCGGACTGTCCGTGCGTTCCAGAACAGCGATGTTATCCGCCAGATCGTGGTGGTGACCCGTCCGGATCTGATCCCCAAAATCACCGAACTGTGCGCCGGTTTTTCGAAGGTGACTGCGGTTGTGGAAGGGGGCGCAGACCGCCCCGCGTCTGTCCAAAACGGGCTGAAGGCGCTGCCTGCGAAAGTGCGCCTTGTGGCGATTCAGGACGGGGCAAGACCCCTTATTACGGGTGAGGTAATCGACAGAACAGTCCGGGCAGCCAACACCTACGGCGCAGCCGCCCCGGGTATCGGGGTAAAAGATACCATCAAGGTGGTCAAAGGCGGTCTGGTACAAGCAACACCGGACAGAAGCGTCTTGTATGCCATTCAAACGCCCCAGGTTTTTGACATTGACCTTTTGTATGGCGCACTGAAGAAAGCGGAAGAGGACAACGCCAACATCACTGATGATTGCTCCGCCGTGGAAAGGCTGGGTATGTCGGTAAAAATCGTGGAAGGCGACGAGCGAAACATCAAGATCACCACCCCTGCGGACTTGAAGATCGCAGCGTGCCTGTTGGAGGAAATGCAATGAGGATCGGACACGGATATGATGTGCATCGGCTGGTCGATGACCGAAAACTGATGTTGGGCGGCGTGGAAATTCCCTATGAAAAGGGATTGCTGGGCCACTCCGACGCAGATGTTTTGCTCCACGCGATCTCCGATGCGCTTTTGGGCGCGGCTGGTTTGGGGGATATCGGCAGACATTTTCCCGACACAGATCCGGCTTACAAAGACGCGGATTCCCTGAAACTGCTGGCCTGCGTTGCTGAAAAAGTGTTCGCCGCAGGCTATCGGGTGAGCAATGTGGATGTTACTATGGTCGCTCAGGCCCCCAAACTAAAAGCATACATTCCCCAAATGGAGCAGAATATTGCTATGGCGCTGGACATTGATCGGACACGGGTCAATGTAAAAGCCACCACGGAAGAACATTTGGGATTCACCGGCGACGGAAGCGGTATGGCCTGCCATGCGGTCTGTCTGCTGGAAGAATGAGAAAACTACACAAAACTACCCTCCCGGACATAAATTGATTCGGGAGGGTTTCTTTATGAAAAAATGTATGATTACCTTTCGCTCGGTAACGCCTGCCCAAAGGGCAGAGGATATGCTGCGCCGGGCGGGAGTGGAATGTACCATTCAGCGCACCCCCAAGTGGATGGAGGAAAAAGGCTGCGGCTACAGTCTGCAAATGGCCTGTGAAGATATGATGGCTGCCACGATGCTTTTGCGGCAGGCCGGTATCAGTTATCGAAAAGTTTATAGTTTGCGGGAAAACGGTACGCCGGAGGAGTTGCGCCTATGACCTATCTGGATCACGGCGCAACTTCGTTTCACAAGCCGGAATCTGTGTATCGGGCAGTGCGTTGCGCTTTGGAGAATTGCGCCAATCCGGGCCGTGGCGGTCATAAGGCCGCCATGGCTGCAGCTAAAACGGTACTGCGTTGCCGCCAGCAGGCGGGGGAGTTGTTCCGGTGTTCGCCGGAACAGATCGTGATGACTTATAACTGCACCCACGGCTTAAATATGGCCATCAATACGCTGGTAAAACCGGGCGCGCAGGTACTGATCTCCGGCTTTGAACACAATGCGGTCACAAGACCCCTTTATGCAAGAAATGCCACCGTTACGGTGGCGGGACGAAAACTGTTCGACTGGGACAATACGCTGGAAGCATTTGAGGACGGATTGCGGCGGGGCGCAGATGCGGCGTTATTTACCCATGTGTCCAATGTGTTCGGCTATATTTTGCCGGTCAAGGAAATGGCCGGGTTGTGCAAGCAGTACGGCGTGCCTTTTGTACTGGACGCGGCCCAATCTGCCGGAATGCTGGATGTGGATATGGAAGAACTGGGGGCGGACTTTATAGCAATGCCCGGCCATAAAGGCCTGCTTGGCCCCCAAGGCACAGGTTTGCTGCTGTGCAAAGATTTGCCGAAGCCCCTTTTACAGGGTGGTACGGGCAGCCTTTCTGCAAGCCGGGAAATGCCGGACTTTCTGCCGGATGTGGGGGAGGCGGGCACCTTAAATGTGCCGGGGATCGCCGGACTTTCCGCAGGGATCGCCTATGTAAAAGAGCAAGGCGTCCAAAGAATATTCGCCCGGCAGCAGCGGCAGGCCCGCCACACAGCCGATGGGTTGGAAAAACTGGGATTT
>JAFQDY010000187.1 GCA_017399325.1 Oscillospiraceae bacterium | reverse complement strand
TTATTTCATCAGTTTGCAAACCAGTTCTGCATAGCCTACAGGGTCGGTCAGCGGCAGATCTGCCAGCAAGAGCGCCTGTCCGTGGAGAAGCCGGGCATAGTCTTTCGCCTTTTGGGTGTCGCCCACCATAGCCTTTTCCATAGCCTGCACCGCAGGATGTTCCGGATTCAGTTCCAGAATTCTGTGGCTGGGGAAAGGCACGTTGGGGTTGGCCCGACGCATATACTTCTCCATTTCAAAACTCATTCCTGCGCCGGGGCTGACCGACACGGCAGCATCACCCAACGCGCCGGAGAGTTTTACTTCCTGCACTTCCTCGCCCAGGGTCTCCTGCACGAAGGTCAGCAAACCCTTCATTGCTTCCGCTTTCTGCTCCAGTTCCTTCTTTTCGTCCTCGGTCTGCAGACCCAAGTCCTCGGTGACCACATTGCAAAGTGCCTTGTCGCCGTAGGTCATAAGGGTCTGGGCCACGAACTCGTCCACTTCGTCTGTGAGCATCAGTACATCGTAGCCCTTATCGTCCAGCAGTTTGACCTGAGGCATTTTGGACAACCGGTCTGTCTGCTCGCCGCAGATGTAGTAGATCTTCTGCTGGGCGTCTTCCATGGCGTCTGCATATTCCTGCAAAGTAACCAGTTTGCCCTGCTTGTGGCTATAGAACAAAAGCAGGTCTTGGGTGGCTTCCTTGTGGGCGCCGTAATCGGTAACAACGCCCAGTTTCAGTTGCCGGCCGAATGCGGCAAAGAATTTTTCGTAGGCTTCTCGGTCGTTATCCAGCATAGATTTCAGTTCGCTCTTGATCTTCTTTTCGATGTTGCGGGCAATGACGGTCAGTTGGCGATTGTGCTGGAGCATTTCCCGGCTGATATTCAAAGACAGATCCTGGCTATCCACCACGCCCTTGACAAACTGGAAGTGTTCGGGAACCAGGTCCTCGCAACTGTCCATGATCATCACGCCGGAACTGTACAGTTGCAGACCCCGCTTATAGTCCTTGGAATAGAAATCGAAAGGCGCGCGTGCCGGGATATACAGAAGGGACTTATAAGACACCGTACCTTCTGCGCTGGAGTGAATGGTGCGCAAAGGCTGGGTATAGTCCATAAACTTTTCCCGGTAGAACCGGTTATATTCTTCTTCGGTCACATCCTTTTTCGCCCGCTGCCACAGAGGGATCATGGAGTTGAGGGTGTCTTCCTCCATATAACTTTCGTACTCGGGCTTGTCCTCGGGGGAGTCCTCTTTCTTGCGGGACTTGCTGACTTCCATACGAATGGGGTAGCGAATATAATCGGAGTACTTTTTCACCAACTGGCGAACTTCATATTCCTCCAAAAACTGGGAAAAAGTGTCTTCTTCCGTGTCATCTTTCAGTTCCATGATCACATCGGTGCCGGGGTTTGCCCGCTGGGATTCGGTGATGGTGTAGCCGTCAGCGCCGTCGGAGACCCATTTCCACGCGGTATCCTCACCGTACTTCTTGGAAATGACGGTGACCTTCTTTGCCACCATAAAGGACGCGTAGAAACCAACGCCGAACTGACCGATGATGTCGATGTCCTCGCTTTTCTCCATCTGCTGCTTAAAGCCCAAAGAGCCGGACTTGCAGATGGTGCCGAGGTTTTCTTCCATTTCGTCCTTGCTCATACCGATGCCGTTGTCGGATACGGTCAGGGTGTTTGCGGCTTTGTCCCTGACGATGGTGATGGCAAACTGCTCCCGGTTGATGCCCACCTTATCGTCGGTCAGGGCAGTATAGGCCAGTTTGTCGATGGCGTCCGATGCGTTGGACAAGATCTCCCGCAGGAAGATCTCCTTGTGGGTGTAGATGGAATTGATCATCAGGTCCAGCAACCGCCGGGACTCTGCTTTGAACTGTTTTTTTGCCATAATATCGTTCTCCTTTTTTGCAGTACAGTTAGCACTCGTTTTGTGTGAGTGCTAAAATTATACCACACCTGCAGAAAAATGCAACCCCTTCTTGCAAAGTTCTTTGATTGTTCATAATCGCCCCTTGATTATTTTCTATTTTTTGCTAGAATTACAATGAATGATTATGTGCTTATGAAAGGATAATGAGATAATACGATGATTACTGTCAGCAATTTAGGCATCCAGTTCGGCGGACAATGGCTGTTCCAGCATGTGGATCTGCAGTTTTTGCCCGGCAACTGTTACGGCATTATCGGCGCAAACGGCGCAGGCAAGTCCACTTTTCTGCGGATGCTGTTCGGCGAGTTGGAGTCCACCACCGGTTCGATTACCATCGCGGCCGACCAGCGGGTCTCTGTTCTGAAGCAGAACCAGAACGCCTACGACGAATTCACCATTATGGACACGGTGATTATGGGCAACCAGCGTCTTTACGACATTATGAAAGAAAAGGACGCCATCTACGAAAAGCCGGATTTTTCCGACGAAGACGGTATTCGCGCCTCGGAACTGGAGGCGGAGTTCGGAGAGATGGGCGGCTGGGAAGCAGAGAGTGATGCCTCCCGCATCCTGCAGGGTCTTAACATTCCCACCGAGATGCATTACGACATTATGGGCGAGACTGACCCCCGACTGAAAGTGAAAGTTCTGCTTGCCCAGGCGCTGTTCGGCAATCCGGACATCATTATGCTGGACGAGCCTACCAACAACCTGGACATTGAAGCCATCAACTGGCTGGAAGACTTCCTGCTGGACTTCCCCGGCATGGTGATCGCCGTGTCCCACGACCGCCACTTCCTGAACACCGTCTGCACCCACACTGTGGACATCGACTACGGCAAGATCAAGATGTATGTGGGTAACTACGACTTCTGGTATGAATCTTCCCAGATGGTGCAGGCAATGATCCGCAACAAGAACAAGAAGAATCAAGAGAAGATCGAAGAACTGCAACTGTTCATTCAGCGGTTCTCCGCCAACAAGTCCAAGGCCAAGCAGGCAACCGCCCGCAGAAAACTGCTGGACAAGTTGACGGTTGAGGAGATGCCCTGCTCCACCCGCCGGTATCCCTTCGTTGGCTTTATGCCGGAACGGGAATTGGGCAAGGATATTCTGACGGTGAAAGATGTATCCGTCACCGTTGACGGCGTGAAACTGCTGGACAATGTGTATTTCTCTGTGGGCAGAACCGACAAGATCGCCTTTGTGGGTGAAAACGAACTGGCACAGACTGCTTTGTTTAAGGTGCTGATGGGCGAATTGGAGCCGGATGCAGGCTCTGTGAAGTGGGGCGTTTCCACTGTGCGGGACTACCTGCCCAAGGACAACACCGCCTACTTTGAGGGCAACAAGATGGAACTGGTGGACTGGCTGCGCCAGTATTCTGCCAAAAAGGACGATGTATATCTGCGTGGCTTTCTTGGACGGATGCTGTTCTCCGGCGAAGAAGTGTTCAAGAGCGTGGAGGTCCTCTCCGGTGGCGAAAAAGTGCGTTGTATGCTCTCAAAAATGATGCTCAGCGGCGCCAATGTGGTGCTGCTTGACCAACCCACCAACCACCTGGATATGGAATCCATTCAAGCCGTGAACAAAGGTCTTGAGGCCTTCACGGGCGTTGTACTTCTCGCCTCTCACGACCACGAAATGCTTTCTTCCACCTGTAACCGGGTGATCGCATTCCAGCCCGACGGCACCATCGTGGACCGCTACGGCACGTACGATGAGTATCTGGAATGGCTGGCTCAGCAGAAAGAAGGATAATTCCATTGTAGGGGCGTGCATTGCACGTCCGCGGGCGACCAACGGTCGCCCCGACAGCCCATTTTTAGGAGTGTTGAATATGCAGAAAATTCTTGACATTATCACCGCCAAAATGCAGGCCGCCTTTGAAAGCGCCGGCTATGACCCGTCTTTTGGCCGTGTCACCGTGTCCAACCGGCCCGACCTGTGTGAATATCAGTGCAACGGCGCTCTGTCTGCTGCCAAGCAGTACAAGTGCGCCCCCATTGCCATCGCCAACGCGGTTGCGGAAAAACTGGACAAGGCTGATTTTTCCATGTGTGAAACGGTTATGCCCGGCTTTATCAATCTGAAACTGTCCGATGCTTTCCTGCAAAATTACTTGGAGCAGATGCGTACCAGCCCTGACTTCGGTGTGGAGAAGATCGGTGCAGGCAAGACCATCGTGGTGGACTACGGCGGCGCAAACGTGGCAAAGCCTTTGCACATCGGTCACCTGCGTCCTGCCATCATTGGCGAAAGCCTGAAGCGTCTGCACAAGTTCCTGGGTTACAACACCATCGGCGATGTGCATTTGGGTGACTGGGGTCTGCAGATGGGTCTGATCATCGCAGAACTGCAGGAGCGCCAGCCGGATCTTCCCTATTTTGACGAAAGTTTCACCGGCGAGTATCCGGAAACCGCCCCCTTTACCGTGGACGAGTTGGAAGAAATTTATCCTACCGCATCAAGCAAAAAGGCCGACCCGGAGTTCTCCCACAAGGCCCATCAGGCAACATTCGAGTTGCAGCAGGGCCGCCGTGGTTATCGGGCTCTGTGGCGGCACATTATGAATGTGTCTTTAGCAGACCTGAAGCGGAACTACGACAATCTGGAAGTATACTTCGAAAAGTGGCTGGGCGAAAGCGACGCTGACCCCTACATTCCCGCTATGGTGGAAGATATGAAAGCCAAGGGCGTGGCTGTCCTGTCCAACGGCGCGTGGGTCATTCCCGTTACCGAAGAGGGCGACAAAAACGAGATCCCCCCCTGTATTCTCATTAAGTCCGACGGCTCTGCCATCTATGCTACCACTGACCTTGCCACTATGGTCCAGCGTATGCAGGACTGGGCCCCCGACAAGATGCTTTATGTCACCGACAAGCGGCAGAATCTGCACTTTGATCAGGTGTTCCGCGCCGCCCGCAAGGCCGGCATCGTGAAGCCCGAAACGGAACTGGAACACGTGGGCCACGGCACGATGAACGGCGCTGACGGCAAGCCTTTCAAGACCCGCGACGGCGGCGTTCTGCGGCTGCAGACACTGATCGCGGATATGACCAACTTCGTACGCACCAAGGTCGTGGAGAACCAAATCGTGGCCGCAGATGAGGTGGAAGAAACCACCGCCAAGATCGCTATGGCCGCGCTGAAGTACGGCGACCTGTCCAACCAGCCTACCAAGGACTACAACTTCGATATGGAGCGCTTTGCCGCCTTTGAGGGCAACACCGGTCCGTATATTCTATACACCATCGTCCGTATCAAGTCCATTTTGTCCAAGTACGGTGCTTGGGAGCATCTGCCTATGCAAGCGCCGGCAAACATCTACGCCAAGGATCTGATGCTGGCGCTGACCAAGGCAGGCCCTGCGTTGGAAAATGCCCTGAAGACATCTTCTCCCAATGTGATCTGCGCCTATATCTACGAACTGGCGGGCGCGGTGAACAAGTTCTACCACGAGACCCGGATCCTCACCGAGGAAAACAAGGAACTGCAGGCAGGCTACATCAGCCTGATCGGCCTTGCAAAGACCGTTCTGGAAGCCTGTATCCACATTCTTGGCTTCTCTGCCCCGGAAAAAATGTAATACAAAAACCGGCTTGAAAATTCAAGCCGGTTTTTATTTGAAGCGTCGGGCGTAGCCGCATCGGCGGCATAGGGTTTCTACCGCCTGTTTTTGGGAGAAGCCGTCATAAATGGCTTTGGCCCGGGGGCTAGCGAGAATTTCTTCCATTTCTTGGGAAAAGAGGTTGCCCAGGGTCAGGTCGCCCTCGTGGTCTAAACAGCAAGGCACTACACTGCCGTCGCACAAAACGCCCAACTGGTCACGCAGACCGTAGCAGAACACCGTTTCTGTCCCCTCTTGGGCCTGCAGGTCCGGCCAGTCGAATTTTTCGCCGTATTCTAAGTAGACATTGGGCGCGATGCGAATGCCTTGG
>JAFQDY010000186.1 GCA_017399325.1 Oscillospiraceae bacterium | reverse complement strand
TTGGGTTTCCCCGAATTTAGATGCTGTTGGCAATATCTTTCCCACGATCAATGTGGAAACCGGCGAAAAAATGCAAGCGGTCATCGCTGAAGCGAAAGCCGATGGCGACAGTGTGGGCGGCGTGATCGAATGCGTTGTGACAGGTATTCCCGCAGGTTTGGGCGCACCGATGTTTGGGGGTATTGAAAGTAAACTTGCCCAAATGATCTACGGAATTCCCGCAGTGAAGGGTCTGGAGTTTGGTTCGGGTTTTGCAGGTTCTCGTCTGCGTGGCAGCCAAAACAACGACCCGTATTGCGTAGTTGACGGTAAGGTGGAAACCACAACCAACAACGCAGGTGGAATCCTCGGCGGCATCACCACCGGAATGCCCATTGTTTTCAAAGCAGCAGTCAAACCGACACCATCGATTGCAAAACAGCAGCAGTCTGTAAGCCTTGAAAAGATGGAAAATCAAATGCTGAATGTACAGGGTCGTCACGACCCCTGCATCGTACCCAGAGCCGTTCCGGTGATTGAGGCAGCGGCTGCCATCGCCATTTTCGACATTTGCCTTCTTGAGGGCATAAAATTGGAGGGTTGATCTATGGATCTGAAGGATTTAAGAGATAAAATTGATGCCATTGACGACGAACTTGTTCAACTATTTGTCAAACGTATGGAAATATCTGCGAAAGTTGCAGATTACAAGAAAGCCAACGGTCTGCCCATTTATGTGCCTGCCAGAGAGCGGGAAATTTTGCAGGATGTTGCGGAAAAGGCTGGCCCTGAAATGGCGAATTACACCCGTGTTCTGTATTCTATGCTCTTTGAATTGAGCCGCAGTTATCAGAAAAAGCGGAATACCCAGGCAACACCCCTTTATCAGAACATTACCCATTCCATTGAAAGTACCGACAAACTCTTCCCCCAGGCGCCTATGGTGGCATGTCAGGGTGTTGAGGGCGCGTATTCCCAAATTGCTTGTGAAAAAATGTTTAAAGCGCCCTTCATTATGTATTTCAAGAATTTTGAGGGTGTGTTCAACGCCATTGACCAAGGTCTGTGTCAGTACGGAATTTTGCCCATCGAAAACTCCACCGCAGGTTCCGTAAAGAAGGTCTATGACCTGATGATCTCCCATAATTTCTCCATCGTTCGTACCTTCCGTATGAAGATCGACCACAATTTAATTGCCAAACACGGCGCAAAATTGTCCGATATCAAGGAGATTTATTCCCATGAGCAAGCAATCAATCAATGCAGCGCATTCCTGTCAACGCTGAATGGTGTAAAAATTATCCCTGTGGAAAACACTGCAGTTGCGGCAAAAATGGTGGCAGATTCCGGTCGCACGGATGTGGCTGCCATCTCCAGCCGCTACTGCGAGGAATTGTACGATCTTGATTGCCTTGCAGATTCTGTGCAGGATAAGGGCAATAACAGGACCCGCTTCATTTGCATCAGTAAAAATCTGGAGATCTATCCCGGCTCGGATAAAACAAGCATCATGATGGTGCTTTCCCACAAACCCGGTGCCCTTTATAAGGTTTTGGCGAGAATGTATGTTCTGGGCATCAATGTGATCAAGTTGGAATCCCGTCCCATTGCGGATCGCGATTTTGAATTTATGTTCTACTTTGACCTGGAAACATCCATCTATTCCGAGGAATTTGTGCAACTGATGTGCGAACTGGACGATATTTGCGAGGAATTTAAGTACTTGGGCAGTTACACCGAGGTGGTCTGAATGATTTGCGGACTACTTGGCAAAACCCTTGGGCACAGTTATTCTCCGTATATTCACACCTTTCTGGGTGATTACTCCTATTCCCTTTTCGAAAAGCAGCCGGATGAACTGGCCGACTTTCTGAAACACGGGGATTTTACAGGTCTGAATGTAACGATGCCTTACAAAAAGGATGTAATTCCTCTCTGCGACAAACTAACAGATTGCGCACAGAAACTTGGTGC
>JAFQDY010000185.1 GCA_017399325.1 Oscillospiraceae bacterium | reverse complement strand
TAGATTGCTTGCAGACGGTATCCGTTCCTTTGAATCCAACTGTGTAACGGGTATCAAGGCAAACAAAGAAAAGATGCATCATAACCTTTACAACTCTTTGATGCTGGTAACCGCGCTCAATCCTTATATCGGTTATGAAAACGCGGCGAAAACGGCAAAGAAGGCATACAAGGAAAACATTTCTTTGAAAGAAGCCTGTGTTCGTCTCGGATTTTTAACCGAGGAGCGGTTTGACGAAGTATTCCATCCGGAACAAATGATTTAAATGTTAGGTGATCGATTATGACATATTCTTATTTTCCCGGCTGTACATTAAAGACGAAGGGCAAGGATCTGGACCGTTATGCCAGAATTTCCGCAACGGCACTTGGATTCGAGTTGGACGAGATTCCCCAGTGGCAGTGCTGTGGCGCGGTATACCCTATGTCTAAAGATGAGATCGGCACACGGCTCAGTTCCGTTCGTGCATTGATTTCTGCCAAGGAGCAGGGCAGGGAACTGGTTACTTTATGTTCTGCCTGTCACCATGTGATCAAGCGCGTAAACGGCGATGTGAGGAATGATGAGCAGATCCGCGACAAAGTAAATCGCTATCTGAAACTGGACGATGCCTATAGCGGTGAAACCAATGTACTGCACTACCTTGAGGTTCTGCGTGACCGTATCGGCTTTGCTGCCTTGAAAGAGAAGGTTACCAACCCCTTGACCGGTATGAAGATCGGCGCTTACTATGGGTGCCTGCTGCTTCGCCCCGGTAAAGAAATGGGGTTTGATAATCCGGAAAACCCTACAATTCTCGAGGATTTTATTCGTGCGGTCGGTGCTGATCCTGTTATTTATGCCAAGCGGAATGAATGCTGCGGTGGCTACTGCACCATTGAGAACAGAAACTATGCCAAGAAACAGGTTGATGGCATTATGGAAAATGCAAAGGCACAGGGCGCTCAGATGTTGATCACGGCTTGCCCTTTGTGTATGTACAACCTGAAAGAAAATGCTACCGACGGTTTGGAAGTTAAGTACTTTACCGAACTGTTGGCACAGGCGCTGGGCTTAAAGGAGGAGTAAAATGGTTGATTTTGTAAAACGCATTTCCGGCGTGAATCCCAGAAAATGTATGAAATGCGGCAAATGCTCCGCTTCCTGTCCTGCATATGACGAAATGGAATACCATCCTCATCAATTTGTGGATATGGTTGAGACAGGCCGTTTGGAGGAACTGATGAACTCCAAGGGTATTTATACCTGCTTGAGTTGCTTCGCCTGCGTCGAGCGTTGCCCCAGAAGTGTTGAGCCTGCAAAACTGATCGAGGCTGTCCGTACTGCGGTGGTTAGACAACAGGACAAGACCCATTTAAAACCCGATGCAATCCCTGCACTGTTGGATGACGAACTGCCCCAGCAGGCCATTACCAGTGCATTCAGAAAATACAGAAAGTGAGGAGAGAATAAATGCAGAGAATCGGTGTATTTGTCTGCTGGTGTGGCAGTAATATTGCCGCAACAGTGGATGTTGAAAAAGTTTCTCAGGTTCTGGCACAAGAACCCGGTGTTGTTTTCTCCACCAACTACCAGTATATGTGCTCTCAGGCTGGTCAGGAGATGATCCAGCAGAGCATTAAGGAGTATGGCCTGACAGGTGTTGTGGTCTGTTCCTGCTCTCCCAGAATGCACGAGACCACTTTCCGCAAGACCTGTGAGAAAGCGGGAATCAATCCCCATATGGTGGAAATCGCAAATATTCGTGAGCAATGCTCTTGGATACATAAGGACAAGGAAGTTGGCACAGAAAAGGCAATCATTCTTGGCCGTGCTGCCATTGCCAAGGTTCATTTGAACACACCTTTGACCGCAGGCACCAGTCCTGTTGTGAAGCGGGCGTTGGTCATCGGCGGCGGCATTGCCGGTATTCAGACGGCTTTGGATATCGCTGATGCCGGTTTTGAGGTGGATATTGTTGAAAAGCAACCCACCATCGGCGGCAAGATGACCCAAATCGATAAGACTTTCCCCACATTGGACTGCGCAGCCTGTATTCTGACCCCCAAAATGGTGGATGCTGCGCAGAATGAAAAGATCCATATCTACTCTTATTCCGAAGTGGAATCTGTTAAGGGTTTTGTAGGTAATTTCAATGTCACCATTAAGAAGAAGGCCCGCTATGTAGATGAAGTTAAGTGTACCGGCTGTGGCCTGTGTACGGAAAAGTGTCCCCAGAAGAAAGTTCCCAACCTGTTTAACTTGGGTCTGGATAACCGCAGAGCCATCTACATTCCCTTTGCACAGGCAGTTCCCAAGGTCGCAACCATTGATGCTGACTACTGCACTATGCTGAAGTCCGGCAAGTGCGGTGTTTGCTCCAAGGTTTGTACCGCCGGAGCGATCAATTATCAGCAGAAAGATGAGTTCTTTGAGCAGCAGTACGGCGCGATCGTGGTTGCTACCGGCTTCAACCCTATCAAACTGGACAAGTACGATGAATTTGCGTACTCTCAGAGTCCCGACGTGGTAACAAGTCTGGAGTTTGAACGACTGATGAACGCAGCCGGTCCTACCGGTGGCACATTGCTTCGACCTTCTGATGGCGAACATCCCCACACAATCGTATTTGTACAGTGCGTGGGTTCTCGTTGCGATGACGAGAAGGGCAAGCCTTACTGCTCTAAAATTTGCTGTATGTATACGGCAAAACATGCTATGCTCTGTCGCGAAAAGTACCCCGACACCGATGTGTACGTCTTCTACATCGATGTGCGTACCCCGGGCAAGAACTTTGACGAGTTCTATCGTCGTGCGGTAGAAGAGTACGGTGTCCATTACATCAAAGGTATGGTTGGCAAGGTCGTTCCCCAGGACGGCAAACTGAAAGTCCAGGCTTCCGATCTGCTGGGTAATCGTCAACTGCACATTGATGCGGATATGGTCGTTCTGGCTGCCGCTATCGAGCCGGATGAAACCGCTCGTCCTTTGGCAACCAAGTTGACCGCTTCTATGGATACTAACGATTTCTTCACAGAAGCCCACCCCAAACTGCGTCCTGTGGAAAGTCCCACTGCCGGTATCTTCCTTTCCGGCGCTTGCCAAGGCCCCAAGGATATTCCCGAAACAGTCGCTCAGGCAAGTGCGGCCGCAGCAAAGGTAATCGGCCTTCTGTGCAAGGATAACTTGACCTGCAACCCCTGCACTGCAGAACCCAACGAACTGATGTGCAACGGCTGCAGCAGTTGTGAGAAGGTCTGCCCCTACGGCGCGATCACTTATGTAGATAAAGAATTCAGAGGACCTAACAGAACCACCCTCATTCGCCGCGTGGCGCAGGTCAATCCTGCAGTTTGTCAAGGCTGCGGCGCCTGTACTGTGGCTTGCCCCAGCGGTGCGATGGACCTGAAGGGCTTCTCTAATCAGCAAATTATGGCGGAGGTAGATGCGATATGTCGGTAAATGAACAATTTCAGCCCACGATCGTTGCATTCTGCTGCAACTGGTGCTCTTACGCAGGCGCAGACCTGTCCGGTACAAACCGTCTGCAATATCCTGCCAATGTTAAGATCATTCGCATTCCTTGTTCCTGCCGTTTGAACCCTATGTTTATTCTGCGAGCTTTCCAAAAGGGCGCAGACGGTGTGATTCTCTGTGGCTGCCACCCCGGTGACTGTCACTACACCACCGGTAACTACTATGCCCGTCGCCGTATGACGCTGCTGTTCTCTATGCTTGATTTTATGGGCATTGAGCGTGGCCGTACCCGCGTTGAGTGGGTATCTGCAGCAGAGGGCGCAAAATTTGCCGCAACGATGAATGAATTTGTGGATACCATTACAAAACTGGGCCCGAACCGGAGATTGGAGGACTTACGATGCAGAAAAGAATAAAAGAAAAAGCATTGGAATTGCTCAACACCGGTGTGGTTGATCGGGTTCTTGGCTGGAAGATCGGCGAGTTCTTCTACGATTTGACACCTGCTGTTTTCGAAACGGCTGAGGAGGTCGAAGAGAATTTCGTTTACTCCGGATTTTCCGGTGCGAACCTGTCTAAGTACTTGATCGCGCAATCCAGAGCCGGCGGTAAGGTTGCCGTATTTTTAAAACCCTGCGATTCCTATTCTTTCCAACAACTGCTGAAAGAGCACAGAATCCTTCGTGAGAATGTTTATGTTGTAGGTATTTCCTGTGACGGTATGCTGGATATCGAAAAGATCCGCGCTGCCGGTTGCGACGGTGTGATTGCCGTGAAGGAGAATGTAGATTCCCTGGAGGTTGAAACACTCTATGACAAGAAAACATTGAACCGCAACGATTGTTTGCTTGAACGATGCTTGGTTTGCAAGAGCAAAAAGGTTGTAGTATTTGACGAGATGATCGGCGAAAACGGTGAAGAGCAGGAAACTGCCCGTTTTGAAATGGTTGCCAAACTGGAGGCAATGTCTCCCGAGGACCGCTTTGAATTCTGGCGCGGTGAATTGTCCCGCTGCATCCGTTGCAACGCCTGCAGAAATGTCTGCCCGGCTTGCAGTTGCGAAAAGTGCGTGTTTGACAACGATAAATCCGGTCTTCGCAACAAAGCGGCAGCAGATGACTTTGAGGAGAATCTGTTCCACCTGATCCGCGCATTCCATGTGGCCGGCCGTTGCACAGACTGTGGCGAATGCAGCCGTGTATGTCCCCAGAACATTCCTCTGCACCTGCTGAACAGAAAGTACATCAAGGATATTAATGAACTGTACGGTGAATATCAGGCCGGTGCGGATATGGAGACAAAGTCTCCTTTGACCAACTTCACATTTGAAGATTGCGAACCCTCTATCATTCACGAAAGGGGAGGTGTCTGAGTATGAAGAAGATCGCTCGTTCTGAATTGAACGCTCTGTTTGCTGCCATTTCTGCGCAAAAACAGTTGTATATTCCGGCAGATACCAAGGCTGGTCAGGCACAATTTACCCTTTGGCAAGACGGCATCGTTTTGACAGATAAACTCAACACAGTGCGCAGCGCAAAGGACCTGTTCTTCCCGCAGGTTGAGCAGATCGTCAACTTTAAGGTCACCGGTAAGACGATGGAGATCATTGAAAACCGTGATGTTTCTGAACCTTTTGTTGTGTTTGGTGTACGCGCCTGCGACTGCCGTAGTTTCGATATTCTCGACACTGTTTTCCTGGCTGATCCTGTGGACACATTCTATCAGACCCGCAGAGAAAACGGGCTTGTGATCACGATGGCTTGCTCCCGTCCTGAAGAAACCTGCTTCTGTGGTGCTTTTGGCATCGACGCAGCCAATCCTGCCGGTGATATTACCTGCTGGATGGATGAGAATGCCCTGTACTGGCGGGCAAACACCCAGAAGGGTGAAGAACTGACCGCTACTCTGTCCATCCTGGTCGACTGCGATAATACTGCAGTTGCATCTATGCAGGAAAAGACCCGTGAAATTCTGAAAAAACTTCCGCTGAACGATTTGGATCTGTCCAATTTTGACAGTAAGAAGTTGCTGGAATACTTCAATGCGGATGTTTGGACCGAACTTTCTGAAAGTTGCCTTGGCTGCGGCACTTGTACCTTTGTCTGTCCGACCTGTCAGTGTTACGATGTGCAGGACTTTGACAACGGCAGGGAAGTGCGCCGTTTCCGCTGCTGGGACAGTTGTATGTACTCTGACTTCACCATGATGGCGCACGGCACGAATCGTCCCACGCAGAAGGAACGATTCCGCCAGAGATTTATGCATAAGTTGGTCTACTACCCCAGCAATAACGGCGGTGTCTTTGGTTGCGTTGGCTGCGGCAGATGCCTGCAGAAGTGCCCGATCCATATGAATATTGTGAAGGTCGCAAAGAAACTGAAGGAGGCTGTTAAATGAGACAGGATCCGTTGATCCCCATGCTTGGGGAAGTAACTATGATTCGCACCGACACACCGGATGTGAAGACATTCCGCGTTATCGGTGTTGATGGAAAGAAGCCTTTTGTACATATTCCCGGTCAATGTGCTATGTTGTCCATTCCCGGTGTTGGCGAGGCGCTGTTTTCCATCACTTCCTCTCCTACGGAAGAAGACTATGTAGACTTTTCAATCAAAAAATGTGGTTGCGTTACTCAGTGGCTTCACGCTATGGAAGTTGGCCAGCAGGTGACCATTCGTGGACCTTACGGCAACGGATTCCCCGTTGACACGGAACTGGCAGGTAAGGATCTTCTGTTTATCGCAGGTGGTATCGGTCTTGCGCCGCTGCATTCCGTTATCAACTACTGCCGTCATTACCGTGATCGTTACGGTAAGATCGATATCGTGTATGGCTCCCGTTCCAAGGACGACCTGGTTGATTATCCTGAAATCCTGGAAGAGTGGTGCAAGGAGGATGGTATCAATGTTCACTTAACCATTGACAATCCCCAGGAGGGTTGGGATGGCCATGTTGGCTTTGTTCCCAACTATGTTAAGGAACTGGCTTTTGATACTTCCAAGACAGTCCTAATGTGTGGTCCTCCCATTATGATCAAATTCACATTGGCAGGACTGCAGGAACTGGGCTTTGACAAGAGCCAGGTCTATACCACATTTGAGTTAAAGATGAAGTGCGCACTGGGTAAGTGCGGTCGCTGCAACATCGGCGATAAGTACGTCTGTAAGGACGGTCCTGTTTTCCGTTTGGATGAGATGGACGAACTGCCGGATGAATACTAAGGAGAATAGGATATGAGTAATTTAGTAAATGTCTATTTTTTCGGTAAAAAGTATCAGGTTCCCGAAAGCCTGACAATTATGGAAGCCATGGAGTATGCTGGCTACCAGTTGGTCCGTGGCTGCGGCTGCCGCAACGGCTTCTGTGGCGCTTGTGCTACCATATATCGTATCGCCGGCGATCGTACCTTGCGCGCCTGCTTGGCTTGTTCTACCAAGGTAGAGGACAATATGTATGTGGCAACACTGCCGTTCTTCCCGCTGGTCAAGGCTGTATATGACATCGAAAAAGTCAAGCCCACCGAGCAGATCATGATGCAACTGTACCCGGAGATCTATTCCTGCATCGGTTGTAATGCTTGTACCAATGCTTGTACACAGGGCCTGAATGTTATGCAGTACATTGCCTATGCGCAGCGTGGTGAGTATGAAAAGTGCGCTGAAGAATCCTTTGACTGCGTTATGTGCGGCGTTTGCTCCACCCGTTGTCCTGCTGAGATCTCTCACCCGCAGGTTGCAATGCTGGCCCGCCGTCTGAACGGCAAGTATCTGGCACCTCATTGCGATCATCTGGATGAGCGCATTGAAGAAATCAACAGCGGTAAGTATGAACTGCTTCTGGAAGACCTGATGGGCAAACCTATCAGCGAGATGCAGGAATTGTACAACAACCGCGACATTGAGAAGTAAGGAGGTTTGTGCGATGTATACCGATCCGATTATGCAAGAATCCATTAAGTTGGTTGAAGCAGCCCGTGAGGCTAACATTCGCCTGGACCCCAGAAGAATGACTGCAGAAGAAAAAGATGTTCTTCTGAAGACATATCATCCCGACTATCGTGTTGAACAGTTTGAAGAACTGAAAATCGGCCCGAATAAAGGCGGCAAAGTGCCTATTGAACTGGCAAAACTTCTGCAAGGCAATCCCCGCATCACCGCTGCGCAGGTCGACCTGTCCAAGCCGGATTATGATGTGGATGTTCTGGTTATCGGCGGCGGCGGCGCAGGCTCATCTGCAGCCATAGAGGCCCACGAAAACGGTGCTAATGTTATGATCGTTACCAAACTGCGTATTGGTGACGCCAACACCATGATGGCTGAGGGCGGCATTCAGGCAGCCGACAAGCCCAACGACAGTCCCGCACAACACTATCTGGACGCTTTTGGCGGCGGTCACTTTGCAGCGCAAAAGGACCTGCTTTATAAGTTGGTTACCGATGCGCCCGATGCCATTCGCTGGTTGTCCGAACTGGGTGTAGAGTTTGATAAAGCGCCCGACGGTACAATGATCACCACCCACGGCGGTGGCACATCCCGCAAGAGAATGCACGCAGCAAAGGACTACTCCGGCGCTGAAATTATGCGCACGCTTCGCGATGAAGTGCTGAACAGAAATATCCCTGTTGTTGACTTTACTTCTGTTATCGAACTGATCAAGGATGATAAGGGCTGTTGTGCAGGCGCAGTGCTGATGAATATGGAAACCAAGGAACTGTTGGTCGCTAAGGCGAAAACCGTTGTGCTGGCCACAGGTGGCGCTGGACGCCTGCATTATCAAGGTTTCCCCACGTCCAACCACTACGGCGCAACCGCCGACGGTTTGGTGCTGGCTTATCGCGCAGGCGCAAGACTTCTGTACCCCGAAACATTGCAGTATCACCCCACTGGCGCTGCATTCCCTGCACAGATCTACGGCGCGTTGGTTACCGAAAAGGTACGTTCTTTGGGCGCTATGCTGATCAATGCCAAGGGCGAAGCATTTATGAACCCTTTGGAGACCCGCGATGTTTCCGCAGCATCCATCATTCGCGAGTGTTCCGACCGGGGCAACGGCATTCCCACGCCGGAAGGCTTTGGCGTTTGGTTGGATACTCCTATGATTGAACTGAAGCACGGCGAAGGTACTATCGAAGCCCGTATTCCTGCCATGATGCGTATGTTTGGCAAGCACGGCATCGACATCCGGAAAGAGCCGATCCTGATCTATCCCACGTTGCATTACCAGAATGGCGGCGTTAAGATCACTGACAACGGCCAAACCGACATCGAGAACCTGTTTGCGGCAGGCGAGGTGGTCGGTGGTATTCACGGCCGCAACCGTTTGATGGGTAACAGTTTGCTGGACATCATTGTATTTGGCCGTAATGCCGGTCAGCAGGCATCCCAAAAGGCAAAGGAAGTTTCTGTTGGAACACTGACCCTCAGCCATCTGGATGCATTTAAGCAGGAACTGAAGGACGGCGGCATCGATACAGATGTGGCTTCTCCCAAGTTGCTGCCTGACTACGCAAGAAGAAATAATACAATTTAACGGAGGCATAACAATATGGAATTGTTAGGCGGAGTTTTGGTATTAAAGAATCTCCCAACTATACTTCTTGTGGTGTTTGGCGTGTTGCTTTTCGGTTATCTTTTGGGACGCATCACCATTAAGGGCGTTTCCCTTGGAGATGCCGGTGTGTTTGTAGTTGCGCTTGTGTGCGGTGCGCTTTTGTTCACTATGACTGAGGCCGGTGAACTGGTATTCGCACTTTCTCCCAAGGCTTTTGATTTCAGCAATACGCTAACACTGGTAGAACAACTTGGTTTAATTCTTTTTGTAACCTCGGTTGGTTTTATTGCCGGACCCAAGTTCTTTGGAAACTTTAAGAGAAACTTTACTTCCTATGTGCTGCTCGGTGTGATTATTATTTTGGCCGGCGGTTTGAGCGCAGTTGGCTGCATTTATATGGGCGACGGTATCGGCTATGGTTCTTCTATTGAGACCCGTGAAGGCTTTGTGGCGATGATCGTAGGCTTGCTCTCCGGTTCGCTCACTTCCACACCAGCGTTCAGCGCAGCAAAGGCTACCGTTGACCCCTCTTTGCAAGGCCTTGTATCTGTAGGTCACGGCATTGCATATATCTTTGGTGTTATCGGTGTCGTTCTTTTTGTACAACTGATTCCCAAACTCACCAAGGCTGATATGGATAAGGAACGGCAATTGCTTGTGATCAAAGAGGATGAATCCAAGGCAAAGAAAGTGATCAGCAAACTTTTTGAGATCGATCATATGGGTATTGCTGCATTCTCCTGCGCTGCCATCATCGGCGCGCTGATCGGTGCGATAAAAATACCGCTTTCCTCCGAGGGCCTTTCGGGAACTTGCTTCTCCCTTACTACCACAGGTGGATGCCTTTTGACATCCCTTGTTATGGGTCATTTCTCAAGGATCGGCAAGGTGAATATTATGCCTTCACAGTCCACACTGAAACTCTTCCGTGAGTTGGGCCTGGTACTTTTCCTTGCAGGCGCCGGCATCCCCGGTGGCGCAGAATTCGTTGAGAACTTTGATGGAATGTATTTTGTATATGGCGTGATCATGACCATTGTTCCATTGTTCATTGGTTTCCTGTTTGCAAAGTATGTTCTGAAACTGAGTCTTCTGAACAACCTGGGTTCTATTACAGGTGGTATGACCTCCACGCCTGCGCTGGGTACGCTCATTGGTACAGCAGGTACTGAGGATGTTGCGGCTGCCCATGCAGCAACCTATCCCATCGCATTGATTGCGGTTGTTCTGGTATCTCAATTCCTGATTATCCTGTTTAAGTAAGCAATATCAAAAAAAGCAACCGATGAATATCGGTTGCTTTTTTGCAGTTTTTATATTACAATGGTATCAACTTTTTGATATGGCGGTGCGCAATTATGAATATGAAACACATTCAGTATATGGTCGAAATCGAGCGCGTTCGCTCAATTTCTCAGGCGGCGGAAAATCTATACATTGGCCAGCCGAATCTCAGCAGAATCTTAAGAGAGGTAGAGGAGAGCATCGGCTTTCCAATATTTTTGCGCACAAATCACGGCGTTGTGCCTACAGACAGGGGTGCGACATTTCTCCAGCATGCCCGTAACATTCTGCGTGAAATGGACTCTATTCAGACATTGAATCCCAACCAGTTGATTGAGGATCGCCTGCGTGTCTGTATTCCCAGATCAGCGGTTTCTTTTCAGTTCGTTGCAGATTTTATCAAGTCTGTATGTGAGGACCGCAATATCCGTATGGAAGTCCGGGAGTGTCATGCAAGACGGTGCGTAGAAATGCTTTCAGATGGCGATGCGGAAATTGGCATCATCCGATTCCGTGAGGGATATGAAAATTACTTTCAGGAGATCGCAACAGCCAAAAAATTGACTTTCCGGCTGTTAAGCAGTTATGAAGACAAGATATTGATGCATAAAGACCACCCGCTGGCATCCTGTGATAAAATTAAGTCGGATATGCTTTCTGAGTATGTGCAAATCGAGCATGGCGACAATTTTTTTCTGCCACAAAAGAACGACGATGTGGTTCGCAGCCAGATATATACGGTAGACCGGCAGGCACAGATGACCTTACTAACCACTGTGCGGGAAAGTTTTATGTGGACTGTGCCACAGGATAAGAAGATCCTGCAAATGTATGATCTGGTGGAAAAGAGTTGTTCCGGTTATACAAGACGATATACTGAGGCACTGCTTTATAATCATCAGCACGCAATGAATCAAATTGAAGCCGCCTTTCTTGATAAAATATTGGCGCAGCACAGTCTTGACAATTAAAATAGCAGGCAACATATAGGTTGCCTGCTATTTGTTATTATACATATTCATCCAGTAGATAAGGGTGGATTCCCAATGTATCACAGATGGCTTTATACTCTTTCCTTAGTTCTTCAATGCGTTTCCCGTTCATTTTGTTATACTTCACACCACGGATCAGCACATTCTTTGGCGTTTCTTCCGGGTCGATCAGTTCCAATGCGGTAACATCATAACCGTGAATTTCCAAAACCTTGCATCGCAAAGCATCCGTTGCCGCATCCGCAAGTTTCTGTTTTAAGATAGAATGCTCCAAAAGAAAATCTGTATAGTTTCCTTGCGGCTTCAACTGGTGCATCATCTCGTGATGGCAACAGGGGGTAGACAGTATCACGCGAGAACCGGAATCAATACCCTTTGCAAGCACGATGTCCGTTGCAATGTCGCAGGCGTGGAGAGATACGGTCAGATCCGGCGTTCTCTGAATTTGAAATGTGCGAATGTCGCCCGCAATAAAATGCAATCCCGAATAATTCAGTTTTTCCGCAATGGAGTTACAAAAAGCGATCACATCGTTTTTCAGATCCACGCAATCCATTGTAACCTGATAACCACGAATGACGGTGAAATAGTAATACAGAGCAAAACTTAAATAACTCTTTCCACAGCACAGATCAAGGATATACAGGTCATTTGTTGTCGCAATCGTGCTTTCTACATCGGCAACAATCTCCAAAAAGCGGTTAATTTGACGGAATTTTGCTCGCTTTTTGTCGTATATATGGCCCTTGGGATCTTGCACGCCCAAAGCAACAAGAAAATCAACAGGGGAGTCGATGGGGATGATGTATTTTTTCGTACGGTTATGCTCCAGGTCAACTGCGGTTGCCTTTTCCCGCTTAATGTGGTCGATGATCGTAATCCTATCCTTCTTGGAAACTTTGACTTCACAATCACCGCTAACAGTAACGATGTTCATTTGCTTGAAGTCGTTAGGGATCAGACCTGCAATGACAGCGGGGGCATCATCTGCCGAAATATTCTTCTGGGTGGCTTTGCCGTCAGATTGGAATGTTTCAAGCGCAAGATGGAGACTTCCCTTGATCACAATCAAGCGACCGGTTGCCCGCAGAACGGAACTGTTCGCAGATTTGCTCAAAGTGAGTTTTTTAAGGATCTTATTTTGAATTACGAATTCCAGTATTTCTTTCATATCTGTGCTCCCCAAGTGAAAAATACGGACTACCCGCCGGGTAGCCCGTTTTCTATGGTCGGAGTGTCGGGATTTGAACCCGAGGCCTCTTGGACCCGAACCAAGCGCGATACCAAACTTCGCCACACCCCGATAACGAGAAACATTATATTGAAAAAACCCGCTATTGTCAAGTAATGGAACGTAATTTCTGTTCGTATAATGAAAAGGAGGTGGTTCGGTGAGTTATCAGATCCAATATAACCCGGAACTAAATAAACAGTATTCGACAAAAAGAATACAGAAGCGCAACTTGTTGCCACTGATTGTCCTGATCGGTGTTTTGATCGTAGCATATGTTGCCATTCAGACAAATATTATCAGCATCTTGGTTCCGGGTGAGGAGGCGGTAACGGCCGCCGCGTTTTCTGAACTGGTCGATAATGTTGAATCCGGCGTTCCGGTTCGCGAATCGTTGCTGACATTTTGTCGGGAAATCATTGAGAACAGCCGTTAGTTTATGCACATTTCAGTTAAAAGTTATACCTATTTATTTTTGGCGATCCTGATTATGCTAGTGCCGCTTCAATGGTTGTGCGCCTGGATCCTTGCTGTTTTGTTTCACGAATTCTGTCATTATGCGGCGGTAATGATATGTGGTGGTACAGTAACGCAACTGTCAGTGTCTATTGGCGGCGTTTGCATGCAGTGTTCTCCTTTGACGGACGCGAAGCGAATCATTGCCACTTTGAGTGGCCCAATCGGCGGGTTGCTACCCGTGGTTTTTTATCGTGTGTATCCACATCTAGCGATTTGTGCGTGGGTTTTATCTGCGTATAACCTGTTGCCGATTCTTCCGCTGGATGGCGGACGTATATTGCAAATTTTAATAGGAAGCGGCGTTTTGTTCTACAAAACCCAAAGGTTGCTTTTACTGTCGATGCTCCTGTTTTGTGTATTCTGCGTTTGTCGAATGCGTTTGGGACCGTTGCCTTTGCTGATTGCCGGTATTCTTTTATGGAAGCATAGAAAAAGCCTTGCAAAAAAGACTCCGGCAGAGTACAATAGTTCTACTGAAATATAAGAGGTAGAACTATGACCGAATTACTGCAAAGAATACTCCCGACTGTGCAAAAGCCTGCACGGTATACGGGCGGTGAGTTCAATGAGATTCAAAAGGATTTGTCCGATGTGCGGGTGCGGGTAGCCTTTTGTTTCCCTGACACTTACGAAATCGGCATGTCCAATATCGGTATGCGTATCCTGTATGGCGTTATGAATCAAATGGATGGCGTTTGGTGCGAGCGTGTGTTTATGCCCTGGGGAGATATGAAGGCTGCTATGGCCGAAAACGATCTGCCTTTATGGGCGCTTGAGAGCCAGGATCCTGTTAAGGACTTTGATATGATCGCATTTACCATCGGCTATGAAATGTGCTACACAAATATTCTGCATATGCTAAATATGGCTGGTGTATCAATATACTCTCGAGATAGAAAAGGCCTTAAGAACATCGTGTTTGCCGGCGGCGTCTGCGCATTCAATCCGGAGCCTTTGGCTGACTTTGTGGACTTTTTTTCTCTTGGTGAGGGTGAAGAGATCACTGAAGAAATTGTCCGACTCTACGACCAAGCAAAGGCTAGGGGCTGGACAAAGGATGCCTTCCTGCAAGCGGTCTCTAAAATTCCCGGTGTGTATGTGCCGTCTTTTTACACGCATACCTATAATGAAGATGGAACATTAAAGGCAATCACACCCAACGAGGATGCTCCGGAAGTAATCACAAAGCGGATCATTGAAAACCTCGACACTGCCTTTTATCCCACGAAAATGATCGTGCCGAACACAGAAATCGTCCACGACAGAGCAAATCTGGAGATCTTCCGTGGTTGCATTCGCGGCTGCCGGTTCTGTCAAGCGGGATTTTCCTGCCGTCCGGTGCGGAAAAAGAGCGCGGACGTGCTTTATCAGCAGGCAGTTGAGATATTGGAAAATTCCGGACAAAACGAGATCACCATTTCCAGTTTATCTACATCTGATTACAGAGAACTGAAAGAACTGACGGATTCTCTCATTCCGTATTGCGACGCCAACAAGGTGAATCTCTCTGTTCCGTCTTTGCGGGCGGATAATTTCTCCCG
>JAFQDY010000019.1 GCA_017399325.1 Oscillospiraceae bacterium | reverse complement strand
TTTAAGAAAATTTGTCTAGCAAATTTTACTCAAGAATTTTCGTTGGCTTAAATTCGATTTTACTCGAAACTTAAACAATCAATTAATTGTCCAAGGTGTTACTTGTTCGTCTTTGCGTTATTCAATTTACAAGGTACATTTTCGCTACCACTTTTTCGCGGTGAGCCTGTTCATTCTAGCACAGCATTTCCCATCTGTCAAGAAGTTTTTTCACCTTTTTACAAATTTCTTTTCCGTTTTTTCGTTTTCTATCAAGGCGTGTAATTTTCTGCCTTCCAAGCCTTTAGTTTTGGTAATTTTTGATGAACATTCAGGTATTCGGCGGTATCTTTCACCCTGTCTTTTGCATCGCAGACACATACGCGCACAGATGGTTTTAAAAATCGCCGCAGGCTCTCCACCTGATCTACAGCATCCTCGGACACCAGCAAGTATTCCGCGGTGTCCAGATACACCACCTTGGGTGTGTTTTTCTTTAGCGCCATCAATGCCTGCAGCGCCGTTGTGCCGGAGCCTGTATGCTCTGTGTCTGTTTCCAAAACCACACTTTCTCCATCCGTATAAAGCGCCACCGCCTCAATGGGCAGAAGGTTTGCCACATCCACCCGGTTCAGCGGCGCAAAGAGCAGCGACAACAAGATAAGGCAATACAGCGCTATTCTCATGCTTGATTCCTCCTGTCTTCCGGGTGGAGTTTTTCGCTGCGGAATTTTGTTTTTTCCAATCTGCGGCGCAGAATTCTTCCTGTGCGGGACAGATAGTTGACGCCCAGACATTTGAGCCCCGACAGGTGGATGAGCAAAATTACAAGGCCGGCGGCCATTCCGTACAGGCCGCCCACCGCCGACAGAACTGCAATGCCGAACCGCCACACCCGCAGAGCATTGGCCAGATCCCGATTGGGCAGCACAAATCCGCAAATACCGGCAATGGACACCGCGATCAGCGCCACCGGTGAGACGATTCCCGCTTCCACCGCCGCAGTTCCCACCACAATACCGCCGATCACCGACACCGACTGGCCGATGGCCTGAGGCAGATGGATGCCCGATTCCTGCAGCAGTTCAAAAGCGATCAAAAGTCCAAGCACTTCGCCGGTCGTGGTAAAGGGCACATTCTGTTTGCTTTCAATGATGGACATCAGCAGGGGCATCGGAATCAAGGCCTGGTGATAGGCAGCCAAGGCGATATAAATCCCGGGCAGCAGCAGGCCAACCACCAATGCCAGATATCGCAAAACCCGCACCGCAGACGCCCCGATATAATCCCTGCCCCGATCCTCGGGACTTTCCATCAGATACATTAGGTCCGCCGGGGCAAGATACCCCAACGGCAATCCGTCCACCAAGAGGCCCACTCTGCCGTCTAAAATTCCCTGACAGAAGCGGTCCGACCGCTCCGTATACTGCAGCAAGGGAAAAGCGGTTTTCCGGGATCCGGTAACATATTCTTCCACCGCAGAAGGGCTGATCAGGCCGTCAATGTCGATGGCTTGCAGGCGGGCTTTCATTCGCTCCACCAGTTCCGGATTTGTAATCCCCTCCAGCCAGACGACGCTGACATTGGTAAGGCTTCGCTTTCCAACCTGGGTTTCGTACAGCCGCAAGTCCGGTGAGCGCAGGTGTCTGCGGATGTAACTGGTATTGGAACGAATGGTTTCCACGAAAGCATCCTTTGCGCCCTTGACAGTATTTTCCACCTCCGGCGCGGAAGTGCTCCGCTTATCCGGTGTTCGGACCTCGTAAGCAACCGCGCCGACTTCCGGAAACAAC
>JAFQDY010000184.1 GCA_017399325.1 Oscillospiraceae bacterium | reverse complement strand
TTGATGGTGCTCCAGTATTTAACCCGGTCGCCGAAGTGCTTGAAGCAGACCTCTGCGTAAGTGCCGAACCAGTCAATGAATTCGGGGTTCAGAACGCCGCCCATTTCGATGACCCAGTAAGGCAGGTCGCAATGCCACAGGTCGAAGAACGGAACGATATCCGCCTCGACCAGCGCTGTGATCATATCGTCGTAGTAATCAATGCCGGCCTGACAGACTTCTGTGGGGCCATTGGGGAAGATTCTGGACCAGGAAATGGAGAATCGGAAGGACTTCAAGCCCAGTTTCTTCATATCCAGAATGTCGCTGCGATAACGATGGTAGAAATCTGCGGCCTTGGAGGGGTCTCCGTCGCAGAATTTTTCGGGATAGTCCGCAAAATAACGGTCGACTACGTCCTGTCCCTTTCCGCCCTCTGTACAACCAGACTCGATCTGGCAGGCAGAGCAAGCGGCGCCGAATAGAAAATCTTTGGGGAACTTAAAATTCATAAAGGTCTCCTCCTTTTATTCTGTTCGCCTTCATTATAACATTCAGGTTTGTTTTGTCAATGATTCTTCGGGAAAAATCCGTTGAAAAATCAATAAAAATCGCCCGAAACGTTTGTACATTTCGGGCAATCTCTCAATTCTTATTTTTGGGCGGCTTCGTCCAGGATTTTCAGATTCTCCGTTACCAGATAAGTATCTGCGCTGTCCACCATTTTATAGGTGTTGTAGTTCTGGAACTGCCATACTTCGTAGCCACCGCGGACCAGTTGGTCTTCGGAAGGCAGGTAAGCATAGTAGCCGTTGCAGCAGGAAACGGAAAGGGTGTAGGGGAACTTACTGAACTGGCGAAGTTGCAGCGTGGTATACAGGAACATCTCAAAGGGGAACGGCACAAGGGCCACAGGTCCCAGCGTCAAAATGCTCTGCTTCTGCACCCATGCAGCCTTGGGCGCGCCGTCTTTGTACTCGTCCAAAACACGCTTCCAGCGGTAGTACTCGTTCTTCTGGAAAACATCCATCTTTTCAAAATCACCCAGTTTGGCCAATTCTTCCTCAGCCAATTCCTTTGCGGGCAGCGGCTCGTAAGGCACAGTTACACTGCCGGTGGTGATGGATACGGGCGCATCTCTCCACTCCTTGATGGTTCGCCAAGCGTTCACCGCGTCCATACCGGCCCGATAGCCCAGTTCCTGCGCCACCTGCACGCTCTGGGTGGTATCCAGGTTGGGGCAACGGGGGCCGGTCTCGCCGATAGAACCGGCAAGGAACATAGCCGTGCCGCCCAGTTCCCGTTCCAGCACATCTTTCATTGCGCCGGGCCAGTCCCGGGTGGCTTCGTCATTGTCGCCGGAGGCGGTGGCGTGGCAGCCATAGTGAACGATGTTCAGAATGACCGCATCGGTCTCGGGGTCTTTGAAGGACACAACGGTCATTTCCTTATCCACCAAGCCCCATGGATTCTGACCCAGGCCAACTTTGCCGTCATTTCCGATCACCCGGCGGTTCACCGCCACATCGGACTGGATCGTGCCAACACCCATAAGGGCAGGACGCAGATTGCCCATCGCATCGATGGCTGCCTGCACGGATTGGGGATGGAGAATACCGTCCACATAGTCATAGTCCGCAGTACCCCAGCCGGACACCTGTTCGTTGGCATTGGGGCCGGAGTGGGTGTGAGTGGTGGAGAAAATAACATTCTCGTAAGGCAGGCCGGTCTTTTCGCAGATTTCCTGACGGATCTTGTGGGTGATCTGCTCGGTGGTCAGGCACAGGTCTG
>JAFQDY010000018.1 GCA_017399325.1 Oscillospiraceae bacterium | reverse complement strand
TGCAGCGCTGATCTTCGGCAATGTGCAGCCCGGTGACCTGGCAGGATTGCTTGACTACACCAAGAACCGCGTTCCCGCATTCGTCAATACCTTCGGCGCTATTGACGCAGTTGTTGTTTCTGCCGGCGCAGGTGCGATCGCTCTGGGCTTCCCCGTAGTGGTTGACATTGATCTGGGCGAAAACCAGGTTCCCGGCGCTCTAGAGTCTGTTTGCGACCATAACGACACCGTCAAGAAGTCTCTGGAACTGCGCAACATCAAGATCAAGACCACCGAACTGCCCATTCCCGTGGCATTTGCCGACGCATTCGAGGGCGAGATCATTCGTAAGGCCGATATGCACAACGAGTTCTGGTCTTCCAAGAACCCCACTGCAGAATTGGTGGTTATGCGGGAACTGAACGAAGTCGAAGATCACAAGATCACCGTGATCGGCCCCGATCTGGACGCCGAAAAAGAACTGGCTCTGGCTACCTTCGTGGAAGTTGCCGGCAAGAAGATGCAGGTGGACTTCGAGTCCGTTATCGAGCGTAAATTCCACGCTTGGTTCAACTATATGGAAGGCGTTATGCACACCGGTCAGCGCAACCAGGTTCGCGTCCGCGTGTCCAATGCGGCCTTCGAAGCAGGTCTGCGTCTGAAGGACTTCGCTGAAGTTCTGTATGTGATGATCATGAACGAGTTTGACGCAGTTGTTGACAAGTGCCAGGTCACCCTGATCACCGATGCTGCCGAGGCTGCCAAGTTCCGCGATGAGATGGCAATGCCCCGTTACACACAGAGAGATGACCGTTTGGCCTCTATGACCGACGAGTCCGTTGACCGTTACTACACCTGTATCCTGTGCCAGTCCTTCGCACCTGCCCACTGCTGCGTGGTTACCCCCGAGCGTTTGGGTCTGTGCGGCGCTGTTTCCTGGCTGGATGCCAAGGCTACCAACGAACTTGACCCCAACGGTCCTTGCCAGCCCATTATGAAGAAGGGTCTGATCGACGAGCGCACCGGTCGTTACGAAGAAGTCAACCGTATGATCAAGGACGCCACCCACGGTGCAGTTGAGAATGTTACCCTCTACTCCATTCTGGAAGATCCCATGACCTCCTGCGGCTGCTTCGAATGTATCTGCGGTATCGAGGCCTGTTCCTCTGGCGTGATCGTTGTCAACCGTGAGTACAAGGGTATGACCCCTGCCGGTATGACCTTCGGCGAACTGGCTTCCTGCACCGGCGGTGGTGTACAGACACCCGGCTTTATGGGCCACGGCCGTCACTTCATCTCCTCCAAGAAGTTCCTGGCTGCTGAAGGCGGCATCGAGCGTATCGTTTGGATGCCCAAGGAACTGAAGGACGATGTGGCTGAGCGCCTGAACAAGACCGCTAAGGAACTGTACGGCATTGAGAACTTTGCCGATATGGTGGCTGACGAAACTGTTACCTGCGATGCAGAAGAACTGATGACTTGGCTGTCCGAAAAGGGCCACCCTGTCCTGAATCTTGAGCCTCTGATGTAAGTTACTTAACCCAATATGCGCGCCGCAACCAATCGGTTGCGGCGCGTTTCTTTTGGTAGACTTCTTGACAGTCCTGTGATATAATCAGTTCGAAGAAATTAGCAGAAAAGTGAGGGATTTTTATGCCCAAAGTAATTTTTCAAATAGAAGGCGCGGCATCTGTTGAAGCGACCTGTAATGTAGGCGATAACCTGCTGGAACTGGCTCGCCGATCCAATGTGGCCATCGATGCCCCCTGTTCCGGCAACGGTTCTTGCGGAAAATGCCGGGTAAAACTGGTGGAAGGCAATTTGGAAACCATCCCGTCCCGCCATATCACCGAGGAAGAATTTGAAGCCGGCTGGCGGCTTTCCTGTAACTGCAAAGTTGTTGGTGACTGCACCGTTTTTGTGCCGGACATCGCGTCTGCTTACCAAAGCCGTATGAAGACAGCGGACTTGAGCAGCCCCAAGGAGATCGCCATTTTTGAGCAGTGCCAAACCGCATTGAAGGAAAGCGGCATCGAATTTACCAATCAATTCCGTGCAGTTACCTTGGAAATGGCAGAACCCACCGCTGACGATACTATGCCCGATAACGAGCGCCTGACCTGGGCCATTCAGGATGCCTTGGGTGTGGAAAAAGTGAAGATCCCCTTTGCGGTGATGACCCAATTGGCGGCTGCTTTGCGGGAAAACAACTTCCGGGTCTGCGTAAAGGGTCAGTTGCAGGAAAATACCTTTGTGTGTATGGATATTTGCGCCCCCGATGACACGATCCTTGTAGGCTGCGCTATTGACATCGGCACCACCACTGTTACCGCCGTGCTGACCGACCTGACCAGCGGCAAACTGCTGGCAAAGGGTTCTTCCGGCAACGGGCAGATCCGCTTCGGCGCGGATGTGATCAACCGGATCATTCAAAGCGCCAGACCCGGCGGCAGGAAGGCATTGCAGGACGCCATCGTGAAAGAAACCCTCAATCCCATTCTGGCAAATCTTTGCAAAGCGGCCGGCATTAAGGCCAAAAGCATTTTGAACTTAGCCATCGGCGCGAACACCACCATGAACCACCTTTTGGTGGGTGTGGATGCTGACCCGGTGCGTATGGACCCCTACATTCCCAGTTTCTTCGCTTGGGAAGACCTGAAAGCCGGGGACTTGAAACTGGTTGCCAACCCTGTTGCCCCTGTGACCATTGCGCCCAATATCGGCTCTTATGTGGGCGGCGACATTACCGCCGGCACGCTGGCCACTATGATGTGGGACACCGACGAAATGACCCTGTTTATCGACTTGGGAACAAACGGCGAGATCGTGTTCGGCAACCGGGACTTCCTGATGTCCTGCGCCTGTTCTGCAGGCCCTGCTTTTGAGGGCGGCGACATTTCCTGCGGTATGCGGGCAACCGACGGCGCCGTGGAAGCGGTCACCATCGACAAAGACACCATGGAGCCTACAATGACCATCGTAGGCGATGCCGGCCAAAAACCGGTGGGCATCTGCGGCAGCGGCATCATCGACATTATTTCCGAACTGTTCCGCACCGGTATTATCAATGCCAAGGGCCTGTTTGCCCGGGATGGCAGCCGGGTGAAAAGGGACGAGCACGGCATGGGCCGCTATGTGCTGGCAACGGCGGAAGAGTCCGAAACCGGCCGGGAAGTGTCCATCAATGAGGTGGATATTGACAACTTTATCCGGGCCAAGGGCGCTATCTATTCCGGTATCGACACACTTTTGCAGTCGGTGGATATGACCCCTGAGTGCATCGAAAAGGTGTATGTGGCCGGCGGCATCGGCAGTGGCATCAATATGAAAAACGCCGTGAACATCGGTATGCTGCCGGATGTGGAACTGGAAAAGTACCAATATATCGGCAACTCCTCTCTCACCGGCGCGTATGCTATGGTAATGAGCGAGCAGGCAACCGCCAAGTGCCACGAGGTGGCGGCCAATATGACCTATCTGGAACTGTCCACATACCCCGGCTATATGGACTCGTTCGTGGCGGCTTGTTTCATTCCCCATACCGATAGCAGTTTATTCCCCAATTCCGTACAGGAGATGTAATATGCAGATCGAAAACCATAAAGAAGAAGTCCCTTTTGCCTACTACGAGGAAAAATTCCGCGCACTTGACCCGAAAGAGGCGGTAGCGCGCCTGTCCGATGTGCAGTGGGACGGAACTGCTTTCACCGTAAAGTTACTGGGTCGGGAATTTGCGATCACCCACCCTGACTATTCCATCACCCCCAAAGACGGCGGTGCAGTGCCGCCGCTGCCCACCCAAACGTTCCTCTTGCGGTATCTGTTGGAGTGTAAGGATGCCCAGTGGAAGGGCCAGTGGAAGACCTTCCGGGAAATGCCCTGGGGTGAAATGTATATCAAGCCTTATACAGGCCGGGTGCTGACTCGCGCGGCTTTTACATTCGGCACACGCTTGGATGCATTCCGGGCGGCGGCAGAGAAAATGGGCGCAATGTCTGTGCCCCACGGCGATGCCGGTTACCTGTTCGAACTGGTAGGCGGCTACCGAATGCAGATCTTGGCGTGGGCAGGGGATGAGGAGTTTCCACCCAATGCACAGGTGCTGTACTCGGATAACTTTGAAAGCGGCTTTGCCGCGGAAGACCGGGTGGTGGCCGGCGATATTTTGATCTCCACCATCAAGGCCAATATGTAACACATATAAAATAATGCACCGGCTGTCAGGCCGGTGCATTTCCATAATCTCTGCAAGGACAAATGCAACACCCGTGTGTTACGATACAAATGCAGAAAGGAGATGGCTTTATGGAAAACAAAAATTTAATTATCAAAGTTATCGGATTCATCCAAAAGAATCCAAAAGAAAACCTGTCGCTGCAGAGTATCGCGGAGAATGCGGGATTTTCACTGACCTACTTTGATGCAATATTCCGGCAGCATACGGGGTATACGCCCGTAGAATATGCCCGGGTCTATAAGTTGACCCGATGCGCCCTTGCCCTCCGCAGAACGGAGAAAAGCATCCTGGATATTGCTTTAGATTTCGGATACGCAAGTCCTGAGAGTTTTGCCCGGGCATTCAAAAATTTCTACGGTATGCCTCCTAGTGAGTACAGACAGAAATATGCCAATACTGTTGTTACTTGGCATGATATGTCCGGCAAGATTGCCAACAGTCATTTCTGTCGGGAATACCCCGAACTGAAGCCCGTTGATATGGAGACGGCATTGGACTTCTGCTTTACCCACAATCCTTTGAAATATGCGGAAGATATTGTAGGCATGACGGTGGCAGAGTCCCAAGTCCTGACCCTAGGTGACCCGGAGAATTTGGAGCATTTTGTCTATGTATCCGACTATGATTCCGCAGAACCTTTCATAGACCTCGTATGCGAGGCAGAAACGGATGCAGTGGAGTATTTGCGTTTGTTTGAGAATCAAACACATCTTCGATTTAATATTAGAAAGCCTGTTTCCGTAAAATGGGATGCATTTGACAGAAGGGCCGAAGAAATGGGATTGGTTTGCAAACGGGGCTACGATATGATTTATCCCGGTGATTCTGTTGCCGTTCCTGTGGTTGCGGGTCTGTCGGCGCGAGTGCTCACACCGGAAGATATGCCTGCAGTAAAAACTTTCCAGCAGGCCGGTGGCTGTACCGATGCACACCTGCGGGCCATACAGTTCTATTTTGAGCGCAAGGGTAATATGGATATGAAACCCGTAGGCGTATTTTCTGAAAATGGACTTATTTGCCTTGCTATGCCGACCTTGGATGCGGTTCGCCAATTGCGGAAATACGATATTGGCGCAATTTTTGCTCTCGATCAGAATGATGATGCCGTGGATCTGCTCTGGAAATATGTGATTGATATGTGCTTGCGAGAGCAAGCAATCATCGGAAATTCCAATGCCAAAGAAGATGCAGATACGCCTGCAAGTTACCGCGTATGTGAGCGTATAGGCCTTGTAAAGGTCGCTGTGAACTGCTGTTACAGCAAGTGATTTTATAAGCATACCCCCCATCTCGACGAGGTGGGGGGTATGTGTATATCAGTTATGTTTGCTTTTTATGTCTCGAAATCAATCCCTTTCCGCTCTTTCCAGTAAGTCAGGGCGTCAGCCACGCACTTTTCCGGCAGGTCGAAGTACTCTGCCAGTTCCCACAGTTCCGCATAGCCTTCTGCAAAGGCTTCCCGGAAGGCTTCTTCGCTTAAATAGGTTTCCGTGGCCCAGCGGTTGGCCCGGTACTCGCTGCGCTCCACCAGTTCGTAGGGACTGTCCACCTTGTGGAGCGCGCCGGTGGCCACGTGGCCCAGTTCGTGGAGGCACACACCCCGCAAAAGCCGGGTGGAACGGATCTTTGTAAAATCCAAAAACACCGCATAATTACCCTCGTCCCGAATGGTTGCCCCCGGTTGGGGCGCGCCGTCGTAGGGGATCACATCTACATTTTTCGCTTTACAAAACCCATAAAAATCACAAATCTCAAACACAACTAAATCCTCTGTCTTGCTGCCCGCCTTTCCCGCATCAGCCGGACCATATCCCGGACAGTTTCCTTCTCATCTTCGTTCAAAGTCTTAAAATCGCCATAGAAAGCCACATCCACCTGATCCAAAACATCCTGCGGGGCATTGTCGGCATTTTCCTGCCCCAACAGATACTCCACGGACACCCGGAAGAACCCGGCGATTTTCTGGGCGGTTTCTGCGCTGACGGTTTTCTTTCGTCCCATCTTTAAGTCAGTCATCAAACTGCGGCTTAAGCCCAGCGCGTCGCAAAGACGACCGGGGCGGATGTTATTCTGCTCACAAAGGGCTTGGATTCGTTCATATAAAGTGTCCATTATATTA
>JAFQDY010000183.1 GCA_017399325.1 Oscillospiraceae bacterium | reverse complement strand
GTAAACAGAACCGTCGCCGTGGGGGTGGTACTTACCCAGCACATCACCCACGCAGGTTGCGGACTTCTTAAAGGGCTTGTCGGAAGTAAGGCCCGATTCATACATGGTGTAAAGAATTCGTCTGTGAACGGGCTTCAGGCCGTCGCGGACATCGGGCAGGGCTCTGCCCACGATGACGGACATGGCGTATTCAATATAGGATTTTTCCATTTCGTCCACCATATCGGACTGGGTAATGGCCTGATTGGGGAACAAAATATCCTCGGGTTTATAATCTCGATTATGCTTTGCCAAATTCCGTCACCTCCTTAAATGTCAATATTGATGGCATACTTTGCGTTGCGTTCGATCCATTCTTTCCGGGGTTCGACGGCCTCGCCCATCAGGATGGTGAAGATCTCATCAGCATGGGCCGCATCGTCCAGCGTGATCCGGCGCAATGTGCGCTTTTCCGGGTCCATGGTGGTCTCCCACAGTTCGTGGGGGTCCATTTCGCCCAAGCCCTTGAACCGGCTGATCTCCACCTTGGCGTTACTCTCGCCGCGGAGTTCTGCGGACACAAGGTCGCGCTCCTCGTCGGAGTAGGCCACACGCTCGGTCTTGCCACGCTTTATCTTGTAAAGGGGCGGCACGGCGGAGTACACATAGCCGTTTTCAATGAGAGGCCGCATATAGCGGAAGAAGAATGTCAGCAACAGCGTGCGGATATGCGCGCCGTCCACGTCCGCGTCACTCATAATGACGATCTTGTGGTAGCGGAGTTTTTCAATGTCGAAATCCTCGCCGATACCGCCGCCAAGGGCGATGATCAGGGGGGAGAGTTTGTCGTTGCCGTAGACCTTGTCGGCTCTTGCCTTTTCCACGTTCAGCATCTTACCCCACATAGCCAAAATGGCTTGGAAACGGGAGTCTCTGCCCTGAATGGCAGAGCCGGCAGCGGAGTCACCCTCGACGATGTAAAGTTCGCACAGCGAGGGGTCCCGCTCGTTGCAGTCCTGCAATTTGTCGGGCATACCGCCGGATTCCAGGCCGTTTTTCCGGCGGGCGTTGTCGCGGGCCTTTCTGGCGGCTTCCCGGACGCGGTTTGCCATCAGCGCCTTTTCCAAAATGGCCTTGGCGGTGGCAGGATGCTCCTCAAAATAGGTGGCCAGTTGGTCGCCCACCACCTGCTCCACAAGGGTGCGGATGTAGGCGTTGCCCAATTTTGCCTTGGTCTGGCCTTCAAACTGGGCGTCGGTCAATTTAACGGAAATAATGACGGTAATGCCTTCCCGGCAATCATCGCCCGTGACCTTGTCGTCGCCTTTGATTGTGCCGGTTTTGGTGCCGTAGTTGTTGATGACGCGGGTCAGCGCCGTCTTGAAACCGGTCTCGTGCATACCGCCCTCGGGGGTGCGCACATCGTTGGCAAAAGACAGCATAAATTCACTGAAGCCGTCGTTGTACTGAATGGCGATCTCGGCGCTTGCCTCGTCCTTTTTGCCGCTTAAATAAATCACATCCTGATGCAGGGCGGTCTTGTTCCGATTGTGGAACAATGCAAATTCGCGAATACCGCCCTCGTAGCACATGGTCTCGGTGCGGATCTCGTCTTCCCGGGCGTCGGTGATGGTGATACTCAGGCCGGCGTTCAGGAAGGCCTCCTCCCGCATACGCTCGTGCAAAACTTCGTAGGAATAGATGATGTCATCGAACATCTCCGGGTCGGGCTGGAAGGTAACTTCCGTGCCGGTCTTGTCGGTAGTGCCGACGATCTTCATCTCCTGGGTGATGTGGCCACGGGCGAACTTCATTTCATAAATGTTGCCGTTTTTGTGAACACGGGCAGTCAGGCTCTCGGAAAGGGCGTTTACAACAGACGCGCCCACGCCGTGGAGGCCGCCGGAGACCTTATAACCGCCGCCGCCGAACTTACCGCCTGCGTGCAAAACGGTGAAAACCACTTCCAACGCCGGCTTTCCGGTCTGGGGCTGAATGTCCACAGGAATGCCGCGGCCATCGTCGGTAACGGTGATGGAGTTACCGGGGTTGATGGTGACGGTGATGTTTTTGCAGTAGCCGGCCAGGGCCTCGTCGATGGAGTTGTCCACGATCTCGTACACCAGATGGTGCAAGCCCGAACTGGATGTAGAGCCGATGTACATACCGGGGCGCTTCCGCACCGCCTCCAGGCCCTCAAGGACCTGAATTTGCGAACCGCCGTATTCTTCTGTTACCTTGGTTTCTTCAGACATAACACTACTCCTGTCATAAAAATCTTCTTCAACACAAAAATATCGGTCATTGCGAGCCAGTGCGCACACTGGCGTGGCAATCCCCAAAATAAATGTAATATTCCTAAATCAAAGGATTGATGTATAAAGATCTATCCACGTGGGATTCTTACTTTCGATCAATTTTTCTTTTCTTTTTCTGTTCCAACTTTTGATTTGTTTTTCCCGCGCGATCGCCGCTTCCGGGTTATTGGTCAGTTCATAGTAAACCAAATTTTCCACATTGTATTGCGCCGTAAAACTGCGTTTATCAAAATGGTGTTTATGTTCATACACACGCCTTGCCAAATCGTTTGTAACGCCTGTATAAAGAACGGACTTATGTGTATTGGTCAAAATATACACATAGTAGTTCACATCAATCACCTTCGTGCCTTCTTATAGTCATTTCGAGGAGGGCGAATGCCCAAAGTGGCAATCCCCAAAGGATATGCAACCGCTGAAGGGGATTCCCACGCCAGTGTGCGCACTGGCTCGGAATGACCCATTATTTTACCGTTCCCTTTTCGATTTCGATGGTCTTACCCAGTTTGGTGAACCGGTCGGACTCGCAGCAGGTGATAAACACCTGTCCGTGGGTGATGTGATTTAATACAAAATCCTGCCGGCCCGGGTCTAACTCCGACAGAACATCGTCCAATAGCAGCAAGGGCGTTTCCCCGGACTCTTTTTCCATCAAGTCCCGCTGGGCCAGTTTCAAACTGATGGCCGCGGTGCGGACCTGCCCTTGCGAACCGAAGGATTTCAGGGACATTTCCGACAAATGCACATCAAAATCGTCCTTGTGAGGGCCGGTCAGGCAGGAACTGCTCTCCAGTTCCGCCCGGTAATGGCTTTCCAAATGTTCCCGCAGGCAATTTTCCAGTTCCGAAACCGGCGCGAAATTGTCGGAAATTGTCGAAACTGTTTTGTAGGTGAGGGAAAATTCCTCTTTGCCGCCGGAAAACAGTTGGTGATATTTCTTGGCTTCCCGGCCAAGTCCCTCGAAAAACCTTGCCCTGTAAGAGATGATCAGCGCACCGACCTGACAGAGTCTTGCATTGAATTCCGGCAAAATTTCCAGCAGCGCCGGGTTCTCGTGCCGGTCTTTGAGGATCTTATTTTTCTGCTCCAAAATGCGGTTATACTCTGAAAGCGCCGCCTCATAATTGGGCCGAAGTTGGCAAATGGCAGTATCTGCCAGCCGCCGCCGGCCTGCGCCGCCGCCTTTTAGCACCATTAAGTCTTCCGGGCAGAACAATATGGTGTTCAGCACACCGGAAATATCGGCGCTTGTCCGCTTTTTTACCCCGTTGCGGTAAATTTGCCGGGGTCTTTGCCCGGAAAACAGCACCCATTTCAGGGATTGTTCCCGCTGCTGGGAGAACATATCGCCCTCAATTTGGGCAAAATCCGCGCCGATCTTGATCAGTTCCGCTGCCTTTTGCGCCCGGAAGGCTTTGCCCGAACCCAAAAAAGCGATGGCTTCCAAAAGGTTGGTCTTGCCTTGGGCGTTGTCGCCCAGGATCAGGTTCACGCCCGGGTCAAATTCCACTGCAGCCGCACCGTAATTTCGGAAATTTTCAAGCCGAATGTTATGCAGATTCATAAGCGCAAATTTGGTAAATGCCGCCCATAAAGGCAAAGGTGTCACCGGGGTAGAGTTTCTTGCCCCGTATGGTGCAGATTTCGCCATTGACCTTCACTTTTTCGTCCAATATCAGTTGCTTGGCTTCACCGCCGGAGTAGACGATGTTGGCGTACTTCATAGCGTCCTGCAACTTGATAAATTCCGTGTGAATGGCAACGGGCACGGCATTTTGTACTTTTTTCGTAACGGTTACTTTCATAAAAATATTCCTTATACAGGCTTCTCCGGGAACGAGAAGCTGGCAAAAATCTCTGATTTTTGACTGATGAGGTGACAAATGCTCGTTAACACCTCATCCGTCAGCCTGTTCGGCTGACACCTTTCCCTTGAGGAGAAGGCTTTTTATCCCTTAATACGCACAGGCAAAATCATATAAGCAAAATCGTGCTTATCATCCACGGGGCTCATGACGATGGGACTCAAATTGTTGGTCAGTTCCAAACAGACTTCCTCGGTGGGGATCACCCGCAGCGCGTCGATCAGATAGCGCACATTGAAGCCGATCTCCAGTTCCTTGCCGTCACCGGCGATGGAACACTTGTCCTCGGCCACGCCGATGGTGGTGTTGGTGCGCAAAAGCAGTTCCTGGTTGGTGAACAGGCAGCGCACAGGGCTCTTATACTTTTCAGAAACGATCAGACCCACGCGCTCCATGGAAGATACCAGATCGGAAACATGGGCTACCAGTTTGATGGGGGAGTTGTAAGGCACAACTTTCCGCCAGTCCAAAAATTCGCCTTCCAGCAGACGGCAGACCAAAGTGGCATCACCGATCTGATACAAAATGTGCTTTGTTCCCAATGTGAATGCCACATCGTCATCGGTGTCCTGCAGGATCTTTTCCACTTCTTTCAGGCCCTGGGCAGGCACAACGAAAGACAGAGTTCTGCCGGTGGTATTCTCGCACTTGTAAGTTCTGCGGGCCAAACGGAATCCGTCCACGGCAATGGCAGAGACCAGATCTTCCGCTACCTCAAACTTCACGCCGGTGTGGATAGGACGGCCCTGATTTTCGGAAACGGCGAAGATGGTGCCGTTGATTAAGTTTTTCATAGCGCTCTGGGGAATGCGGATGCTCTTGCCGTCGCCCACATCGGGCAAAATGGGATAATCGTCTGCAGACTCGGCCGAGATGGTGAAACTGGCGTAGCCGGAGCGAATGGACACTTTATAATTTTCGTCCACCACCACGGTCACTTCCCCTTCGGGCAGGCGTCTTACAATATCGCCGAAGAGTTTTGCAGGCAGAACGCACTGACCCACATCGCTCACATTCGCATCGATCATATAGGTAATGGCGGTCTCCATATTGTAGCCGGTGAGGCTGATGCCGGTACCCGCTTTGCACAGGATACCCTCAATGGCAGACAGGGCGCTCTTTTGGGCCACCGTACGGCCGGTGATATTCAGGCCCATCACAAGCAGACTTTTTTCACAGGTAAAACGCATATTCAAAACCCTTCTTTCTGAAAAAATAAGATATATAAATATATAAATAGATATTTTATGCAGTAATAACCGTAGTAGTACGAAAATATGTGGAAAACCGGAAAAGTGCCTTATTTTACAAGGACTTTTTTTCAACACCCATCTTGTGAATAAACGAAACTTTTACACAGGGGCTGTAAAAAAAACGGTTTGCGCAATTTTATCCACAGAAATGTTATCCACATTCCACAACCCCTGTGGAAAACATTACAGGCAGGAATTGATGTTGGCGTTGATGTCCCGAATGTGGTTCTGCAGATTTTCGTCACCGGCGGCCAGCATCTGCTCCACCTTGTTAACAGAATAAAGAATGGTGGAGTGGTCTTTGTTCAGTTCCTTTCCGATTTCGGGGGTAGACAGATTGGTCAGTTTCCGGATCAGATAAATTGCTACCTGACGGGCCTCGGCTGTACCTTTGTTTTTCAGCGTGCCGCGAAGTACCGACTCGTCCACCGAGTAGAATTTGCACACCTGATTGATGATCAGGTTGGGCGTGGGCAGGGCGTTGCCCTCGGCCTTGAACATATCGGTGATGGCGCGAGATACATTGGGCAGATCCAAAGGCATATTGTTTAAGTCACGGTAGGCCATAATTTTCTTCACCGTACCTTCCAGTTGCCGTACATTGTTGGTCACATTCACCGCAATGTAGTTGCACACATCGTCGGGCAGGTTCAGACCCAGGGCATCGGCTTTGGCCTTGATGATGGCCATACGGGTCTCGTAGTCCGGCGCTTCGATGGAGGCAAGCAGTCCCCATTCAAACCGGGTACGCAGACGCTCTTCCAAAGTGAGCATATCGCTGGGTTTCCGGTCGGAAGTCAGCACGATCTGCTTGCGTTCTTCGTATAACTTGTTGAATGTGTGGAAAAACTCCTCCTGGGTGGAGTCCTTACCGGCAATGAACTGGATATCGTCCACCAAAAACAGATCCGCTTCCCGGTATTTGTTCCGGAATTCGATGTTCTTACCGCTTTGGATGGCCGCGATCAGTTCATTGGTGAACTGGTCGCCCTTGATGTAGACCACATTGGCCTCGGGATTCTGCTTACGAATGCCTGCGGCAATGGCGTACAGAAGGTGGGTCTTGCCCACGCCGGGAGGTCCGTAAATGAACAGGGGGTTGTAGGTCTGACCGGGATTGTTGCTGACCGCGCTGGCCGCGCCGTGGGCAAACCGGTTGGAGGGGCCCACCACAAAATTGTCAAATGTGAACTGGGGATTTAAGTCCATATTCACCGCGGATTTTCCGGCGGTCTTATACTTGTTCATCTCCTCGTCGCCAAAGACTTTCAGTTTGGCATCGAAACCGAAAATTTCCTTGATGGCGTCCTGCACATATTCGGTGCAGCGACGGATGATGATCTCCCTGCGGAACTCGTTTGGGGCGTACAAAATGAAATGTTCCTGGGTGAATTCCACCGGCTCTGCGTCGTCAAACCAGGCGCAGACCATGGTGGGGGTGATCTGCTCTTCCAGATAGGTGAGCACCTTCGCCCAGGCATATGCTGCTGATACCATTATTAAACTCCTTTCTTATGAAAAACCTTTTTTCTTTGTTGGCAAACAGGGTGAAAAATCACCCGAATTTTGCCTGTTTTTGCAGAAAAAAGAAGGATACTTTCTCACCCTAGATTTTACCACAGAAAACCATAAAAAACAAGGTTTTTTTCCACAGATACAATATAAAAAAAGAAATGGGAAAAAGTCTGCGGGAGGTATCCTGTTATCGGAGCAAAACAGGGCAAGAAAAAACCCGCTTTTTCCGTGGGTACCAACACGGCAAAAGCAGGCTCTCTTCTTTTTTCACGCTGCCATTATATCACACTTTTTCCCAAAAATCTTCCCAACATTTTCCCAACCTTATAAACAATTTTTTGAACTTTTCGTAAACCTTTTGATTTTCCCTTGCAAAACCAAAAACAACCAACTATAATGGCTATGATTATTCTGAAAAGGTGGATTTTATGGGGTTTTTCCGCAGATTAGGCGCGCAAATCAACCGCCGCTGCGCCCTGTTTATGGAGGGTCGCTACGGCACAGATAAACTAAATATGGCAATTTTAGGCGTCGGTTTGATCTTTTGCGTTTTGGCCATGTTTGCAAGGTTTGCGCTGCTGGATCTGATCTTCACGGGCCTGTCTTACCTGTTTATGGCCTGGGCGATCTTCCGTATGCTCTCCCGGAACACTTACAAGCGCTATCGGGAAAACCGGAACTATCTGAACTTCCTCCAGCGGGTCAAGGATAGGCAGCACCGGTACTACGAATGTCCCCGCTGCCGGCAGACCGTCCGCGTGCCCAGAGGCAAGGGCAAGATCGTCATCACCTGCCCCAAATGCGCCGAAAAATTCCAAAAGAAAACATAAACATGACCCAACCTTTACAGGTTGGGTTTTTCCTGTTGTAGGGGGCGCCAAGATTATTCTGCATTTTACTGTACGCATTCCTTATTTCTCCCTGTTTTGCTTGACACGATTTGAAAAAATCGATACTATAAATTCGTAAACCACCCGAATCGTAGGGGGCGGACGCCCCGAAAATACGGAAAGGCAGGTCGCTATGCGTCATAAAATTCTGAAAATCGACCCATATCTTGCGCCCTACAAGGCAGATCTTGACCTGCGGGCAGACCGTTTCCGGGAAAAATGCGCCCAAATCTTGGGCGAAAACGGCTCACTTTCCGACTTTGCCAACGGCCACCGGTATTTCGGCTTCCACAAAACCGAATCCGGCTGGTTCTACCGGGAATGGGCCCCCGGCGCAGACCGGCTTTTCCTGACCGGCGACTTCTGCGGCTGGGACCGGACCGCCTATCCTATGGAAAAACTGGAAAACGGCGTGTTTGAACTGTTCCTTCCCGGACAAGATACCCTGCAGGACGGTATGCGGGTGCTGACTTTGGTAGAGCGGGGCGGCGAGATTCTGGAGCGGATCCCCCTCTATATCCGCCGTGTGGTCCAAGACCCCAACGACCACACATGGCACGGCGTGATCTACGACGAAAAACCCTTCCACTGGACCGACGACGGCTTCAGACCCAAGCGCAAATTGTTCATCTACGAGTGCCACATCGGTATGGCCCAGGAAGAGGGAAAAGTCGGCACTTACGCCGAATTTACCGAGAATATCCTGCCCAGAGTGAAAAAACTGGGCTACAACACCCTGCAGATCATGGCGGTGATGGAGCATCCTTATTATGCGTCCTTCGGCTATCAGGTCACCAATTTCTTCGCGGCATCTTCCCGGTTCGGCCGGCCCGAGGACCTGAAAAACCTTATCAACACCGCCCATAAAATGGGCATCGCCGTGCTTTTGGATGTGGTCCATTCCCACGCCAGCCGGAACACCCGGGAGGGCATTAACGAATTTGACGGCACGCCCTACCAGTTCTTCCACGATTCGCCCAAGGGCGACCACCCGGCCTGGGGCACAAAATGTTTCAACTACGGCAAAAACGAAGTGATCCACTTTTTACTGTCCAACCTGAAATTCTGGCTGGAGGAGTACCACTTTGACGGTTTCCGGTTCGACGGTGTCACCTCCATGCTCTATCTGGACCACGGTCTGGGTACGGCCTTTACCGACTACGGCAAGTATTTTTCTATGAACACCGACTTGGAGGCGGTCACCTATCTCCAACTGGCCACCGCTTTGACCCGGGAAGTTGACCCCAACGCCATTTTGATCGCCGAGGATATGTCCGCAATGCCGGGTCTGTGTCTGCCTATCAAAGACGGCGGCATCGGCTTTGACTACCGGTTGGCTATGGGTACGCCGGATCTTTGGATCCGCCTGCTGAAGGAAATTCCCGACGAACATTGGGATCTGGGGCATATTTACTACGAACTGACCACCCGCCGTCCCAAAGAAAAGGTCATCGGCTACTGCGAGTCCCACGATCAGGCGCTGGTTGGCGACAAGACCATTATGTTCCGCTTGTGCGACAAGGAAATGTACTGGGGCATGGAAGTAAACAGCCAAAATCCCGTCATCGACCGGGGTATGGCCCTGCACAAAATGATCCGGTTGCTGACTATGAGTTTGGGCGGCGAAGGCTACCTGACCTTTATGGGCAATGAGTTCGGCCACCCGGAATGGATCGACTTCCCCCGGGAGGGCAACGGCTGGAGTTACCACTACTGCCGCCGTCAGTGGAGTCTTACGGACAATAAAGATCTCAAGTATCAGTTCCTGAATGCCTTGGAAAAGGACGCTGTGAAGCAGTGCAGGGGCGTTTTAACGGCAAAAGATAGGCAGTTGACCGTTCACAATGACCGGAAAATTCTCGCCTACAAAAAGGGCGAGCGGCTCTTTGCCTTCAATTTCCACCCCACCGCGTCCTACGCCGGGTGCTTTATCCCCACAGACGAGGCAGGGGTATATGAAGTTGTTATGTCAACTGACGACTACTGCTACGGGGGCTTCGGCCGGGTCTACCACCAGGCGTATGAAACCGTAGAGCAAGACGGCCGGACAGGCATTTTGCTTTACCTGCCCAGCCGCACTGCGATCGTCCTGAAAATGCAGAAGGCGTAATGTAAATGCAAAATGATCTTGGCTCTCCCTTTGGGAGAGGCAAGCCTTGTAGGGACCGGCGTCCCCGACGGTCCATTTCGGGCGAACACAGTTCGCCCCTACAAAGTCTTACGAAACCTTTATTTGCATTGTAGGGGACGGCCCCTTGGACGTCCCGCAACAAACGGGCTGTCGAGGGCGCCAGCCCCTACAAATTCTTTCGATACCTTTCGTATGCAACGTAGGCTCTGGCGCCCGCCCGCATAAGATGGGGGTCGCCACAGGCGCTGGCGCACCTTCGCGATGACCGCAATTCCTAATTCTTAATTAAAAATGACGGCTCAAACTGAGCCGTCATTTTTCTTATCTTTCCTTACCTAAGAAGAACAATGCCAAGGTGCCGGGGCCGGAGTGAGATCCGATCACCGCGCCCACATAGTAGATCAGCACATTTTTCACGCCGTAGCGCTCTTTCACAAGGCGCTCCAAATACTGGGCGTCGTCCATACAGTCGCCGTGGCAGATGAACACGGTCTCGTTTTCACCGGGCAGACCCAGTTCGCCCATTTTGTCGGCGATGGCTTCGATGGATGCCTTTCTGCCTCGGGTCTTGGACATATTGATCAGGTGGCCCTCGTTGTCCATATGGAGAACGGGCTTGATCTTCAGCATCGTGCCAACCAGAGCCGTCGCGGCGCTGATCCGGCCGCCCCGTTTCAAATACATCAGATCGTCCACGGTGAACCAGTGGCACAGCCGGTACTTATTCTCCTCGCACCAGGCGGTCAGATCGTTCAAAGAGAAACCCGCGTCCCGCTTTTGGCAGGCGTAGTAAACCAAAAGACCTTGGCCGCGGGAGGCGCACAGGGTATCCACAACATTAACGGTTCTGTCGGGGTATTTTTCCCGCAGTTCCTCTGCGGCGATCACCGCAGACTGGTAAGTGGCAGAAAGACCGGAAGAAAAGGCCAACACCAAAACATCGTCACCCGCCTGTAAAATCGGCTCGATTACTTCCTGCCAGCCGGTGGGGTTCACGGCGGCGGTGGTGGCAACTTCGCCGGCGCGCAGACCGTCAAACATATCTTTCAGCCAATCTTCGGTATAGGTGTCGGTGGTCTGGCCCTTGTAATTCACGCTCAGGCGCACCACAGAAAGATTCAATTCTTCATACATCTGCTCCGGGAAATCACAGCAGGTGTCGGTTACGATACGGTAAGCCATTTGTCAGTCTCCTTCAGAAATCACTTTACAGGAAAGCATTTCCTGCATATAATGTAAGAACACGCCGTCATTGTACACAGAACAAGATAAAAAACAAACCCCCCGCCATTGGAAAAGCCAAAAAACGGGGAAACAGACGGTAGAATCAGGACTCTACTGCCAGTAGAGTTTGCAGAAAAAGTTGAAAAAATACGGAAAAAGGGGGAGAAACTATGACAAAACTCCTGATAAAATACTGTTTACCCAAGGGTCTGCCCGCAAGTGACCCCAAGGTGCGAAACAAAGCCGGCCGGCTATCCGGCATTGTGGGCATCTTGTGTAATGTGCTGCTGTTTGCAGGAAAGTTCATCGTTGGTACGCTCTGCGGCTCCGTTTCCATCACCGCCGACGCTATGAACAATCTGTCCGACGCAGGCAGCAGCGTGGTGACCCTTGTGGGTTTCAAACTGGCTGAACGCCCCGCCGACGAAGGCCACCCCTACGGCCACGCCCGCTATGAGTACTTATCCGGCCTTGCGGTTGCGGCTTTGATCTTGCTCATCGGTTTTGAACTGGCAAAGACCGCCGTGGGCAAGATACTGAATCCCACCGCCGTGGAGATCTCCCTGCCTATGGCGCTGGTGCTGGTGGGTTCGGTTCTGGTTAAATTATGGCTTTCTTTATTCAATAATAAACTGGGAAAACATATTGATTCTTCTGCCCTTTTGGCAACGGCAACCGACAGCCGCAACGATGTGATCGCCACTTCCGCGGTTCTGCTGGCGGCGGTGATCGAGCGGATCTTCGGCTGGAAGATCGACGGCTATATGGGTCTTGGCGTGGCCGTTTTCATTTTGTACAGCGGCATTTCCCTTGCCAAAGAGACCATCAGCCCCCTGTTGGGCGAAGCCGCAAGCCCGGAACTGCAAAAGCAAATTATTGAGATCCTTGATGCTGAAGAGGCGGTCCTCGGCTATCACGACCTGATGGTCCACGACTACGGTCCGGGCCAGCGGTTCGGAAGCCTGCACGTGGAAATGGACCAGAGCGTCGACCCGTTGTGGTGTCACGAACGGATCGACAACTTGGAGCGAAAAGCCCTGGAGACGCTGGGCGTCCATCTGGTGATCCACTATGACCCCATCGTCACCGGTGACGAGGAACTGGACAAAATGCGCGCGGTCATTGGAGAAATTCTGGCGGGGATTGACAGCCGCCTTGATTTCCACGATTTCCGTATGGTCAAGGGCACGGGCCACACCAATCTCATCTTCGACATTGTGATGCCCCACGCCATGTCCGGACAGGAAAAGGCCATTAAAAAGGCCTTAGAAAAAGCCCTGGCCCAGCAGGACCAAGGCAAATTCTATCTTGTCATCACTTTTGACAAGAGCAGTTTTTCTTAAAATCCGGCAGAGTCATCATCAGAAGACACGCCCACAAAAACAGGCTCAGCACCCAAACCTGGGAGCAGACCATAGGTGCGGTGAACATCACCAAAAGCACATAAAGCACCAGTCCCGTCTGGGCGCTGAAGTACACCGACAGGAAGTTCAGCGCCAGCAAGATCACGGACAGAGCCAAGATACTGCCGCTTACCAGCCGCAAAGCCAGCATGGTTTTGCGGCAGTTTTCTTTTTTGGCAAGGTATACCAGATAAAACCCCGGCAGGAAGAAGATAAGGGATGTCAGGATCAGCAGAACTTTGCCAAAACCAAAGGCCTCCGGCACGAATCCCAGCGCCACACACAGGGCGTACAGAACCGCCCAGATAATAAACGCAACTTTCTTTTTCATAGAAACTCCTTTGCAAAAGGGAATGTACTTACATTTTATCCCAAAACGGCCCAATTTACAAGGGAAAATGCAAAATGCAAAGGGCAAAAGGCAAAATGATCTTGACTCCCCCTCCGGGGGAGCTGGCAAAAATCTCCGATTTTTGACTGAGGGGGTTATACAGATCCGGAAAACCCTCTCCGTCTGCCCTTGCGGGCAGCCACCTCTCCC
>JAFQDY010000182.1 GCA_017399325.1 Oscillospiraceae bacterium | reverse complement strand
GTCAAGATCCGGCTTTCGTCGATGGCAGTGTTGGCCAGCACTTCTTTCAGTTTGTTTTCCAATCGGGTACGGTAGTCGATCACCGTTTGCACATTGCCCTTTTCCACTTGGGCTACCAGTTCCAAAATGGTGTTGCCGCGGCTGCGCAGATCCCGGTCGAGGGCTTCGCCCTCGTTTTGGCGCATAGTGTCATATTCCGCCAAAGCCTTTGCCAAAACGCCCATCATATCGGAAAGCAGTTGCTCTTCGTCCACCTGAGGTTTTTCCAGCGAGAATACTTCCGGCAGACGGGAGACGGCAGACACGCTGATGTCATCTGCCACCTGAAATTCCTCCACCATTTCCCGCATTGCTTTTAAGTAACTTTCCAAAACCGCTTTGTTTAAGTTCACCTGCACTTCGTCGCCATTTTCGCTGCGGACAGAGATAAACACATCCACCTTGCCCCGGGATATGGTGTTTTTTACGGCTTGTTTCACTGCCTCTTCACCAAAGGTTAGGATCCTGGGCAGGCGCACGGAACAGTCAAGATAGCGGTTGTTGACGGAGCGCAGTTCTACGGTAAATTCCCGGCCGTTCACCGTCTCCACGGCGCGGCCGTAGCCGGTCATACTTTTTATCAAGGTTATTTCCTCTTTTCTGTCAAACTAGTTGCTCACCGTGGCTGTAATGGGATAGATGCCCACTGCGCCAACGCCGGCAAAGTCGCTGCTTACTGTGATGGTGCCGTTGATGGTAACGGCACCCACCTGCGCGCCGGTAAAATCAACGGTTACGGAGATGTTTCCGCTTTCCAGTTTTCTGATCTGTCTTTCCGTGCCGCGCATGATCACCCGCAGGGACTTGGTCACCAGTTCCACCTTCATTCCGGCAGGTACATTCACCGGGGTGATGGTGGAAACTTTGAATTCCTTTTTCACCAGTTTATTGAATTTGATCTCAACAGTCACCTGCTCCACGCCGGTCTGATTGGTAACGCCCTCCGGCAAGGTGATGGGGATCGTGAGGGTGGTATCTTCTGCGATCTCGGCCAAGTTAACAGTACCCAGATCCAGCGAATCCATTTTCTCAAGCAAGGTGTCGCTGCCGGAGACCTGCAGGGTTGTTTGGCTTATATTGACGGTGGTGTTTTCTTCCGTTGCGCCGCCGCCGTAAACCACTTCCAGATCCAGTGCAATGTTCTTCAGCCGTTCGATTTTGACCAGCATATTGATCTTCTCTGTGTTGGTGGACACCTTTTCCGCATCCACAGGGCTGCCGTTTTGGTCGCACAGGCTATACTGGTATTCGCCTACCAGTGTCTTGGTCTGATCACTCAAGTCGATGCCGATCACCGCCTGGGTGATCTTATCCATCACAGGTTCCGGACCGGAGATTTCGATACTGGTCTTATCCAGTTGGGGCGCGCTTGCAATAAAGCCCTGGGGCACAGATGTGTCGCCATCTTCAACCACCACAGGAATGATCTTATTGATCTTGTTTTCGACTTCCAGCGTAATAGAGTCCGTACTGCTGCTTTGCACCGCGATCTCATTGCCGGACACATTGCCGGGGAACGAGATGTCATATGTCAGGCGGTGGGTGCCACGTCCTTCAATGTATGCCACATTGGTGATCACATTGATGTTGGCTTCGTTTAAGTCGTTCAATGTGGTGCGGTTACCCTTCAACACCAAAGTAACCGTAGGTGTGTCGCTGACCACCATCAGACCCCGTTCTGCAAGAATTTCTTTATTTTGCAGAACCACAGGAATGTCATAATATGTTTTTTCCGACTCCGGATTGACCACTGTGATCACATACAGCCACAGGCCGAATGCAACCACTGCAGACAGCAGAATGGACAGGATCTTATTTTTCATTCGGCTTGCCTCCTTTGTCTTTCTTTTGTAATTTCTGATAAAGTTTCACAACCAGGTTTTCTTGCTCGGGGGCTTCCTCCTTGCACAGTTCGTTGCGCAGCAGCCGTTCCAGCGTCTGGGGGGCCAGATGCCGTTTGAGCATACCGCCCACCGCCACAGAAATTGCGCCGGTTTCCTCCGAAACAACCACTACCACCGCGTCGGACACTTCACTCATACCGACGGCTGCTCTGTGTCTTGTTCCCAAGTCCAGACTTAAGCGGTTGGTTTCTGACAACGGCAGAACACAGCCGGCCACCATAACCAATCCGTCCTGTACGATCATCGCGCCGTCGTGGAGGGCGGCTTTGGGAAAAAAGATATTCCGGATCAGTTGCTCGGAAATTTTACCCTCGATCATTGTGCCGGTCTTATAGTATTCGTCCAAACGGTCTTCCCGGGAGAATACGATCAACGCGCCCACCCGCTCTTTGCTCATCTTTTCGCAGGCGCTGACCGTCTGCAGGATCACAGGGATCATCTCTTGCTGGGGTTTTTCTGTGCCCAGGAAGCGGCGCAGTTTTACATTGCTGAGTCGGTCAAACATCCGGCGCAGTTCCGGCTGGAACAAGACTACCAACGCCAGCAAACCGACGGTGAACAGTTCTGAGAAAATGTAACTCAGCGCGTGCAGTTTCAATACGCCTGTCAGCCACGCCACCACGATGATAACCGCTACCACACGGGCGATCCGGACGATGCCCGACGAACGGAACAGGGGCAATAATTTATATATCAAATACGCTACGATGATAATGTCCAGATAATCTGACCATCGCATACCCTGAATTTGCTGCCATACGAATTTTAACGATTCCATAAATGCCCCTTCTTTCTTCGTATTCTTCCGTGTAATGCCAGTGTTTTTGCGTTTTTGGCATACCTACCCTATTATCTGTTTATTATAGCGGATTTGGCCGCTGATAGCAATAGTTTTTCCATAATTTTTTTATGATTTGGTTACCAGTTTTTCCGCTTCCAGCAAAACATTTCCAGTCTGCCAACAGGCCGCGTCGTGACCGAAACTGACACGCACCGTTCCCGTCTGCAAAGTTCCCGCGCTTTCGTGGGCGAGGGGTGCGCAATGCAGGCCAGCCCGCACCG
>JAFQDY010000181.1 GCA_017399325.1 Oscillospiraceae bacterium | reverse complement strand
CGGTTGTGAAGACCTACCATAACATTTCTGACAACGGTCATATTGTTGAACAGGCGGATGTTCTGGAATGTCCGGGCAATGCCCTTTTGGTTGATTTTTTCCGGGGTCAGGTTTTTCATTTCCTTGCCGTCCAGGAAAAATGTGCCGGTGGTAGGCTTATAAACGCAGGTCAGCAAGTTGAAGATGGTGGTCTTGCCGGCACCGTTGGGTCCGATCAGACCGTAGATCTGATTCTTCTTGATGCGGATATTCACATCTTGCGCAGCCTTCAGGCCACCGAAGGAGATGCCCAGATCTTTTGTTTCAAGTATATATTCAGCCATTATTTATCCCCTCCGTATTCCTGCTTATCCTGGGGTGTCATATCAACAGACAGAATCTCGTCCATACTGATCTTGGTGGGGATTACATTCCACTTTGCCTCGTCATCGTGAATGTGGGAGGGGTCTGCCTTGCGGAATCTGTTCACCAGTGCGTTCAAGTTGTACTTATCGCGGAAACCCTTCAGCGCAGGTGCGTTGCCGTAGACCACGATCACGATCAAAATCAGCGCGTAGAGCAGATTCTGCAGCACGGCCATAGGACCGGTCAGAACAGTGGGCAGCCAGGTGTTCAGCCAGGTGATCAGTGCGGCAGCCACGATGGCGCCGTTGATGCTGCCCATACCGCCCAGAACCACCATTACCAGGATCTCGATGGAGTAGTTGTAGTCGAACTTGGCGCTTTGCACCGTGTAGTTGCTGTAACTGTAAAGCACACCGGCTACGCCCGCAAGGGCAGCAGAGGTGATAAATGCGATCAACTTGTACTTGGTCACATTGATGCCTGTTGCCTTGGCGGCGATCTCGTTATCCCGAATGGCGGTAACGGCCCGGCCGTGTTTGGAGCGAATGAAATTCTGCACGATGGCCAAAGTGACCAGAACCAGCACAAAGGCGATGATGAACAGATACTTCTTATCGTAACGGGGGGTGTCCAGACCCAGTGTGCCGCCGAAAGATTCGTCGGAAGTGTTCTGGAACAGGGTCTTGACGATCTCGCCAAAGGCCAATGTTACGATGGCAAGATAGTCGCCTCTTAAGCGCAGGGCGGGAATGCCGATAATGATACCGCAAACGGCAGCCGCGGCAGCGCCCACAACCAAGGAGATTGCGAAGGCGGCCAGACCGTTACCCATTGTGGGCACAAGCAGACTGGCAACTTTGCCGCCCAGATATGCGCCAACGCACATAAATCCGGCGTGGCCCAAAGAAAGTTCACCCAAAAAGCCAACCACCAGCGACAGGGAAACTGCCAAAATGATGCCGATGGCCATTTTTTCCAGCAGGAACAGAAGGGAGTTGTCAAACCGGTTGCCCGCAAGGGTCATACCGCCCAATACCAGCAGCAAAGCGCCGATGACCATATAGTTGATATAGTGATTGATTTTGAATTTGCCCAATCTCATACCTTTTCCCTCCTTTTCTTACCGAGGAAGCCGGTGGGTCTGACCAGCAGAATGATGATCAGAATGGAGAACTCAATGGCGTCTGTATAGGGGGCAATTGCGGTGATCTTGTAGGAGATGCTCTCCACAACACCCAGCAAAATGCCGCCCAGCATAGCGCCGGGAATAGAACCGATGCCGCCGATAACCGCAGCGGTGAATGCCTTGATGCCGGGCATCGCACCCATGGTATTGGACACCGCAGGGGCTTTGAGCAGATAGAAAAGACCTGCCAAAGCAGCCAATGCAGAACCAATGGCAAAGGTAATGGTAATAATGGCATTCACATTGATACCCATCAGTTGGGCGGCCGCCCGGTCCTCGGACACGGCGATCATGGCTCTGCCCAGACGGGTGCATTTGACAAACAGTGTCAGAAGGGTCATCACTGCCACGGTGACACCCAATGTTACCAGGGCGGATACCTGAATGGTAGTGCCGAAGAGTTTGATGGCGCCGAATTCATATACGGTAACCATCTTGGTGGCAGAGCCGAAAATGATCTGCGCCAGACTCTGCAGCAGATAACTTACACCGATGGCGGTGATCAGCACCGCAAGGGGAGAGGCACCACGCAGAGGCTTGTATGCAACCTTTTCGATGGTGATGCCAAGGATCATACAACCGATAACCGACAGGATAATCGCCAGCAAGGGGTTGTTTGTTGCCATAAAGACATAGATTAAGTAGCCGCCGATCATAATCACATCGCCGTGGGCGAAGTTCAGCATTTTTGCAATGCCGTAGACCATGGTGTAGCCAAGGGCGATCATCGCGTAAATGCCGCCCAGACTCAGGCCGTTGATCAGGGTCGAAAATATAATTTCCATAATTTTACCCGCTTAAATCAAGATTTCGTGTGTAAAAAATAGGTGCAATAATACTACAAAGACCTGCACATACCGGCGTACCGGTATGTGCAGGCGTTTGATCAGAAAAGGTATTAGCCGTTGGCTTCCTTGATGATGTACTGGATAGCAGCCTTGTTAACGTAACCGTTGGACTCCCACTTGATCTCAGCACCGGTAGCGCCGTTGGTCAGAGTGTAGCCGCCGGAGAACTGTGCCTTCAGAATGTCGCACAGGTCAGAAGCGCTGATGGTAACATCGATCTTCTCACCTTCGTCAATGGCCTTCTTCATAGCGCCGTAGATCGCGTAAACGCAGTCGTAGGCGGAAGCGCCGAACTGATTCAGGGTGTCAGAGCCGTGCTTGGCAACATACTTGTCGATAAATTCCTTGGCAGCGCCTTCGGTTGCCTTGGAGTTGAAGTGGGACAGCATGGTAACCTTCTGAGGAATGGTGTTGATGTCGAAGCCTTCCTGGCTGTCAATGCCGTCGAAGCCGTCGCAGCCGTAGTAAACAACATCAGCGCCAAAAATATCCTTAGCCTGGGTCAGGAACAAAGTAGCGGGCTGGTAGTAGATGGGCATGAAGATGAACTTGCAGTTCTTCAGCGTGTCGATCTGGGTGGAGAAGTCGGTAGCGCCGGCTTCGGTGAAGGAAGTTTCAACCACAGTGACGGACTTATCCAGACTGCTCATGAACTGGGTGAAGATACCCTTGGAGTAATCTTCGTCGGACTTGTAGAAAGCGCCGATGGTCTGACCTGCAAAGTTGGCGTTCACGAACTCTGCTGCGACCTTACCCTGGTTGCCGTCAGCGAAGCACATCTGATAGCCGTTATCGAACTCGGGAATCTTGTCGCCGGTTGCAGAGGGGGTCAGGAAGAAGACATTGTCGTCCTTGGCCAGGTTCTTGAACTCCATGCCGGGGGCGGTGGTAACAGTGCCCAAAGAGACCTGCATGCCCTGCTCCAGCATAGCGGAGTAGTTACCGGAAACCAATGTTGCGTCGTGCTTGTCGTCCATAGCGATGAACTTGAACTTAACGCCGTTCAGGCCGCCGGCAGCGTTGATCTCGTCAACAGCGATCTGGGCAGCATTGGCAACAGCAGTACCGTAAATGGCAGCGCCACCGGTCAGAGGACCGGAAACACCGATAACGAACTCGGTGTTATTGGCGGTGTAATCATTTTTGCCGCCGCAGCCTGCCAACAGGCCCAGGCACATGGTCAAACACAGTGCGATTGCAATAATTCTAGTTGTTTTCATTTTTCTTTACCTCCCAATTTTTGTGGAATACATACATTATATACCCGAAAACTGTGTTGTCAAGCATTTTTTTGAAAAAAATAAACTTTTTTGTGTTTCTTTTTGGTGGTTTACTGCGAATGTGGATAAATTACAGAACTTTTGCGATTAAAATAAAGGGGGTTTTCAACCAAAAACGGCCAGAATCCGCAATTTTACTGTATTTTCCTCACAGGCAAATGTCCACCGCAGACAATACAGTTGATTGAATCGTTCAATGAAAAAACGGTTGGATTTCGATGATTTTTTATAGCCTTCTCCTTAAGGAGAAGGTGTCAGCCCAAGGGCTGACGGATGAGGTGGAAGTATATGCCGTGGCGTTATATGCCGGTGGCCGGACTCGATTTGCATTTTTGCCCTTGCGGGTGACGGGCAAAAATTAAGGTTCGGCTCGGTCTAGCCCTCGCCGGCGGCGCTCGTCCGCGCCGCATTTAGATGGGTTCAAGTCCGACAACCTGCAGATAAAAAATAAAAGAGAGAGGCGAAAGCCTCTCTCTTTTATTTGGTGCCGGTGGCCGGACTCGAACCGGCACGATGTCGCCATCGGTGGATTTTGAGTCCACTACGTCTACCAATTCCATCACACCGGCAGGTGTAGGGTAGCTTCATCAGTTACCCACATACTATACACCATATTTTCAAAAAAAGCAAGGGGAAATTATGCAAAAGTTGCATTTTGGGTTTGATAAAGATTTGCGTAGATGCCACCCTGGGCCATCAGCTCCTCGTGAGAGCCGCATTCGGTGATCTTGCCGTCGGCAATGGACACGATCCGCTGGGCTGCCCGGATGGTGGATAACCGGTGAGCAATGATCAAAGTGGTACGGCCCTGGGACAGGGCATCAAAGGCACGCTGGATTTTGGCTTCGGTGACGGAGTCCAATGCAGAGGTTGCCTCGTCCAAAATCAAAATGGGCGGATTCTTCAGGAAGATCCGGGCGATAGCCACACGCTGTTTCTGTCCGCCGGAGAGGAGCGTGCCACGCTCGCCTACATAGGTCTGGAAGCCCTGGGGCATTGCCAGGATATCTTCGTAAATCTCGGCTTTCTTGGCGGCCTCGATGACCTCCTCCATGGTGGCATCGGGCTTGCCATAGCGGATATTCTCAAAAATCGTATCGGCGAACAGGAACACCTCCTGCTGGACAATGCCGATATTCTTATGAATGGAGCTTTGGGTCACATCCCGGATGTCCTGTCCATCGATGGCGATAGCGCCGGAGGACACATCATAGAACCGGGGGATCAGTTGACATAATGTGGTTTTGCCGCCGCCGGAGGGGCCCACAATGGCCACGGTCTCGCCGGGGGTCACTTCCAAGCTTACATTGTGGAGCACATCCAAATCGCCGTCGTAAGCAAAGGACACATCCTTCACAGAAATCGCGCCCTTTACATTCTCCAAAGCGGGCGCGTTGGGCTTAT
>JAFQDY010000180.1 GCA_017399325.1 Oscillospiraceae bacterium | reverse complement strand
GCCACCGAGGGCCTTTTGCTTTTTACCAATGACGGCGATCTGCTCCATAAGCTCATCTCTCCGAAAAAGGAAGTGCCGAAACGCTACTATGCCCGCCATGAAGGCGTGGCCACGGAAGAAGATGTGGCGGCCTTTGCCAAGGGCCTGACACTGAAAGACGGAACGGCCTGTCTGCCTGCAGTTTTGGAATCTATCGGCCCCGGAGAGAGTTTCGTAACGGTCTGCGAGGGAAAATACCACCAGGTCCGCCGTATGCTGGCTTCCCGAAACTTGCCGGTAACCTATCTGGAACGCCGGCAGGAGGGCGCGCTTTGCTTAAGTGACCTGCCAAGAGGTCAGGTCCGGGAACTGACGGAAGAAGAAATCGCCGCCCTTTCGGGGATATAGCAAAATGACGAAAAGCATAGAGATTGCAGGTCGTTTTTTCCTGTAATTTTGCGGAAAACTCCCATTTGAATTGTAACATTTCATAAAAAACAGCAAGGTTTTTGCAATAATATGTCAAAAGGTACTTGCAAAATGTGCAAAAATGAGGTATAATGACCAAGCAATTTTGTTAAATGCGTATTTTTGTGCAATTCACTGAGGAGGCTTGACAAAAAATGGCAAACAGTGTTTTTCAAAATGTGATGCAACAATTAAAGGAAGTGTCCGAACGGGTCATTGGCGTGATCGATTCAGACGGTTGCGTGGTTTCCTGCACAGACAGCGCGTTGCTGGGTGAGCGCATTCCGGATGCGGTGCTGCGGGTGTCCGGTAGCGGCGAACAGATCATTGCATTTGGCGGCAAAACCTACCGCGCCATCAACAACGCCATGAACGTTTTTGAATATGCGGTGTTCTGCGCCGGTGACGACGAGCAGGCCAAACTGACCTGTAACCTCGCTTACATCGCCCTGAACGATGCCAAAGTCAATTACGAAGAAAAGCACGACAGAGGCACTTTCATTAAGAATATCATTATGGCCAACATTTTGCCCGGCGATATTTACATCCGCGCAAAGGAACTGCACTTTGCCACCGATGCCCCCCGTGCCGTATTTCTGGTGCGGCAGATCGACCGCTGCGATGTGGCGGCTGTGGATGTGCTGTCCGGTTTGTTCCCCGACAAGACCCAGGACTTCGTTCTGACCATCAAGGAAACAGACCTGGCCATTGTCAAGCAGGTCAGCGCGGACATCACCACCGAAGAACTGGAAAAGATCGCCCGCAATGTGGAAGACACTTTGAAGAACGAACTGTTCATCAAGTGCATCATCGGCATCGGCACAGTTGCCGGTCACCTGCGTGAACTGGCCGATTCTTATAAGGAAGCCCAGACCGCCATCGATGTGGGCAATGTGTTCGACACCGAAAAGAGCATTATCAACTATGAAAACCTGGGTATCGGCCGACTGATCTATCAGTTGCCCATTACCCTGTGCGATATTTTCCTGTCCGAAGTGTTCAAAAAGAGTTCTATCGATGCGCTGGATCAGGAGACCCTGTTCACCATCAACAAGTTCTTTGAGAACAATCTGAATGTGTCCGAAACTTCCCGGAAACTGTTTGTACACCGCAACACTTTGGTATACCGCCTGGAAAAGATCAAGAAGATCACAGGACTGGACCTGCGTCAGTTTGACCACGCCATCGTGTTCAAGGTAGCGCTGATGGTTCGTAAGTACCTGTCCTCCCGGGACGCAAGATAAAACGCTTTTAAGCCGCACAGACCGTGCGGCTGAAAGTCCGTACTGGGAGATAAAACACCCGGTGCTGTTTCCCGCGTTTCCAGTATTTTTCAAGGGCCTTTGATTGACAAAGACCTTACAATGTGTTACAATTTGGTTACATTGATAAGATGGGGTAAACATATATGATTGAATTTTCTAATGTAACAAAGTCTTACACCGTGGGAACCCACGCCCTGCGTGGCATTACCATGCAGATCGAAGACGGTGATTTTGCATTTTTGGTTGGACCTTCCGGTTCCGGCAAGTCCACCATCATCAAACTGATCACAGGTGAATTGAAGCCCACTTCCGGCACAGTCCATGTGAACGGTTATTCTCTGGAGCGGATCCGCGAGCGCGAGATTCCCTACTTACGGCGTACCGTCGGCGTTGTGTTTCAGGACTTCCGTCTGATCGAAACAAAAACGGTCTATGAGAATCTGGCTTTCGCTATGCGTGCCATCGGCGCAAGAGAGCAGGAGATCCGGGACCGGGTGCCTTACATTTTGAATTTGGTTGGCTTGGAGAACAAGAGTCGCCGCCACCCCACGGAACTGTCCGGCGGTGAGCAGCAGCGTCTGGCCATTGCAAGAGCGCTGGTGAACAACCCTTCCACCATCATTGCCGACGAACCTACCGGCAACCTTGACCCTGCAAGATCTTTGGAGATCATGAATCTGCTGCAGGAGATCAACAACCTGGGAACGACCATGCTTGTGGTTACCCACGAACGGGATCTGGTGGAGCGTTTTGGAAAGCGAGTCATCGCCATCAACGAGGGTTTGGTGGTCCATGACGGAATGGATGGGTACTATAGAGCATGAAAGTGACGAATCTTGGTTATTTGATTAAAGAGGGCATCCGTGGCATTTTCCTCCACGGTTTTATGTCCGTTGCCGCCGTTGTGGTTACGGTGGCCTGTCTTCTGATCGTGGGCAGTTTCTCCTGCCTGGTTTACAATGTAAACATTTTGGTAGAAGACCTGAACAAGACAAACGAGATCTTGGCTTATGTGGACAGCGAACTGTCTGACGCGGAAGCCAGAAGCATCGGCACGAAGATCAATATTCTGGAAAATGTTTATAAAGCGGAGTTCAGATCCCGTGAGGTCGCTCTGGAAGAATTCGTGGCAGACCACGAGGGCGATACCGCTTTCGGCGGCCTGACTGCCACTGATTTCCGCCATAGATTTGTGGTGGTGCTGGAAGACAACGAACTGATGGCGCAGACAGTTGCCCAGATCGAGGCCATTCCCGGCATCGTGAAGGTCAATGCGTCCTTTGAAATGGCAGAAGGTTTTATCACCATCCAAAATGTCCTGCATATCGCCTCGGTGGCGGTCATCGGCATTCTGCTGGTGGTGAGTCTTTTGATCATTTCCAACACCGTCAAACTGGCTATGTACGACCGGAAGGACGAGATCTCCATTATGAAAATGGTGGGCGCCACCAACGGCTTTATCCGGTTGCCTTTCGTGGTGGAAGGCTTTGTTTTGGGTATGGTGGGCGCGATCATCTCGTTCTTCTTAGAGTGGGGTATGTATAACCTGCTGGTCAAACGGCTGGCGGAAGTGGATACGCTGAAACTGTTCAGTTTTGTTCCCTTTACCCAGTTGTTGGCACCTATGGTGGCAACGTTTGTGGCCGCGGGCCTGTTTGTAGGCGTTGTAGGCAGCTGGACCTCCATTCGGAAATTCATGGATGTTTAAGCAAATAGGGAGGACCTATGGATAAGAGAAAACTGTTGATCAGTATCGTGGCGGGCCTTTTGGCGGCGCTGATGATCTTTGGTATCATTGCCGGCATTCTGCCCACCTACGCAAGCGCAGAAAAGTCATCCAGCGAAATCAAGCAGGAGATCGACTCGCTGAAATCTGATAAAAAAGAAATTGAAAAAGAGATCGCCAAACTGGAAGGTAAACTCTCCAGCAATTTAAGCGAGATGAAAGATATCATCGCGCAGAAAAATGTGATCGACCAGCAAGTGGCATTGCTCCACGAGCAGACCCAAAACATCAACGATCAGATCGTTGCTTACGGCAACCTGATCGCTGACAAGCAGGCGGAACTGGACGAGGCAACTGCCCGCTGGAAAGAATTGAGCGATAAGTACAAAGAGCGTATCCGCGCTATGGAAGAAGACGGCAACATTTCTTACTGGTCGGTTCTGTTCAAAGCCAGCGATTTTTCTGATCTGCTGGACCGGGTGAGTATGATCCAGGAGATCGCTGCCGCTGACCAGCGCCGTTTGAAGGAACTCAACGACGCAGCAAAGGTAGTTGAGGAAGCCAAAGCCGGTCTGGAAGAAGAAAAGCGCGCTTTGGAAGAAAGCAAGGTGGAACTGGAAGCCGCCAACAAGAAATTGGAAGAATCCCGTGCGGAAACAGATAAACTTCTGAAAGAACTGATTGCCACCGGCGATAAGTATCAGAAACTGATCGATGAACACGAGGAAAAAGAAAGCGAAGCCAAGGCTACCTTAAGCAAACTGGAATACGAATACGATGCAGCCAAGGAGCGGGAATACCAGGAATGGTTGGCCCAGCAGGGTGGCGGTACAGTCAGCAGCGGCAGTTGGGTGATGCCCATTCGCTACGATATGGTAACCAGCGGTTACGGCTACCGTATCCACCCGGTTTACGGCACACGGCGTATGCACCACGGCATCGACCTGGCAGCGCCCAAGGGCAGAGAGATCTATGCCGCCCGCAGCGGTGTGGTTACCAACGCAAGTTATGCATCTGATGCCGGTTACAATGTAACCATCAACCATATGGACGGATTGGCATCTGTCTATATGCATATGACCCATTACATAGTTTCTGCCGGCCAGTATGTGGTGGCAGGACAGGTGATCGGCTATTGCGGTTCCACCGGTACTTCCACCGGCTACCATCTGCACTTTGGCATTTACAAGAACGGTTCGTCCGTGAACCCCGCAAACTATCTGAATTTCTATTGATATTATCCGCCCGCTTTTTGAAAGCGGGCGGTCCAAAACATTGAGGTGAAGACATGCTAAAAGTCCGCGAAGGGAATTTCTTCAGGAAATTGAAGTGGAATTTAAGTAAAAACTGGAAAGAATATCTGGTAAAAGGTCTGACCTACCTGCTGGTCGCCCTTGTGGGTGCAGCGGCGGTTTTCGGCGTAATGACCGCCCGCATCGTAAAAATGTCCCAGATCGAGGCAGCCACAGACAAGTTAAACGCCGCCAATGCCAAGGCCCAGGAACTGCTGGATCAGGTTGCCGCCATCCAGCAAAATGCCCAGACGGCGCTGGACGAAGCGGTCAAAAAAGAAGCCGAGGTAGAGGAAAAACTGGAACAGTTGCAAACCGATATCGAAGAGGCGAAAGACCTGGAAAACCAAAGATGGATCGTCCCCATACGCTTTCAGAATGTGTCCAGCCCTTACGGCACCCGGACCCATCCGGTATCCGGCGAAACGTTGTTCCACTCTGGCATTGACCTGGCAGCTCCCAGTGGAACGCCCATCGTTGCCTCCCGCAGCGGCACAGTAACAAAGGCCGAGTATCAGGATCAGGCGGGCAACTTTGTAACCATCGACCATCTGGACGGCTACGGTTCTTCTTACCTGCATATGTCCAAGTACATTGTGGAAGTTGGTCAGTTCGTATTTGCCGGTCAGGTCATCGGCTATTGCGGCGACACCGGTGTGACAACCGGCGCCCATCTGCACTTCGAAGTGTATCATAACGACAAAACTGTAAATCCCGCCAAATTTGTGGATATTTACGGCTAATACATAATACTCCCACAGCCTGAAAACGGCTGTGGGAAATTTTCCTATCACTGAGGTGAAATCAAAATGCGCTTTTTTCGAAAATTTGTCTTGCGAGGGTTGTCCTATGTGCTTGTGGCGGCGGTCTCTGCTTTTATTGCCCTTATGCTTTGGGGTGGCGAGTACTCCAAACTGACGGAACTGGAAAATGTGATAAAAAATAATTTTGTGGGACAGGCGGATATGGAGCAGGCCCGGGATGCGGCCGCGGAAGCCATGGTGGATGCCTTGGGCGACCGTTGGAGTTACTACATTTCCGCTGAGGACTATGCCGCTTATCAGGACAATAAGGACAATTCCTATGTGGGCGTGGGCATTACCATTATCAAACGGGAAGATGCTGCCGGTTTTGATATTACGGAAGTGACTCCCGGTGGCTCTGCCCACGAACAGGGCGTGCTGCCCGGCGATATTTTGATCGCGGTGGATGGACAGCCTGTGGCGGAAAAGACAACCACAGATATCAGAACAATCGTCCGGGGCGAAGAGGGCACAAATGTGCCCGTCACGGTGCTTCGGAATGAAGAGGAACTGGAATTCACCCTCCAAAGAAAACGGATCCAACTGGCGGTCGCCAGAGGACAGATGCTGGACGGCGGGATCGGCCTTGTCCGCATTGAAAATTTCAACACCAACTGCGCATCCGAAACCATTGCGGCCGTAAAGGACTTGCTGGAGCAGGGAGCGACCAAACTGATCTTTGATGTGCGCAATAACCCCGGCGGCTATGTGAAAGAAATGACAAAAGTGCTGGATTACCTGCTACCCGAGGGCGTTTTGTTCCGGCAGGAAGACAACACCGGAAAAGCAAGTCAGATCGATTCCGATAAAGACTGCCTGGAAGTGCCTGTAGCGGTGCTTGTCAACGGGGACAGTTACTCTGCGGCGGAGTTCTTTGCCGCAGCGTTAAGAGAGTACGATTGGGCCATCGTGGTGGGCCAGCAGACCGTGGGTAAAGGCTATTACCAGTACACCATCGACCTGTATGACGGCTCGGCAGTGAATCTGTCCTGCGGCAAGTATTTCACCCCCAAGGGCGTGAACCTGACCGAGGTCGGCGGCCTGACACCCGATGCAGAAGTGGAAGTGGACGAACAGACCGCCGCGCAGATCGCTTCCCAGACCATTTCCGTGACGGAAGACCCCCAAATCCAAGCGGCAATAGAGGCTCTCAACAAAACAGCGGAATAATATACGCAAAAAGGTGAAAAAACCTTGACTTGGAAGATTTTTTCTCCTATAATGTTTAAGTTATAGAACCATTCATGTAAGAAAGGATTTTATGTATGGCTAAGGAATTTAAGATTACCAGTTTGCGTCTTGCTGACCTGGAAAAGGAACTGAATTATTTGAAAACGACCCGTGAGCGCGAGATCGCTGCTATGATCGCGGAAGCACGCTCCTACGGCGACTTGTCCGAAAACTCCGAATACGATGCTGCGAAAAACGAGCAGGCAAAACTCTACGGCCGTATCGCCGAGATCGAGGATGTTCTGTCCCACGCAGTGATCATCGAAGACGAGAACGAAGCCTCCGGCCTTGTTGGCTTGGGCTGCACCGTTACCGTTGAGAATGAAAAGGGCGAGAAGATCTCTTACAAGATCACCGGCTCTCAGGAAGCCAACCCTATGGAATATAAACTGTCCGACGATTCTCCCTTCGGCCGCGCCGTTGTGGGCAAGGCCATCGGTGACACCTTCAATGTGAATGCCCCCTCCGGTTCTTACACCATGAAGGTCGTGGACATCGTACGCGAGGGTTAAGGTATGGCGAACTTTGTACCGCAGGCAGAACTGCCTGTATCTGAGCAGGCCCAGATCCGCCGGGATAAGTTGGCGGCGCTGCAGGCCGAAGGCCGTAACCCTTTTGTGCAAACCAAGTTTGATTTCAACGCGGATTCCGCCACCGTCAAGGGCGATTACGAAGCCTACGAGGGCAAGATCGTCAAGGTGGCAGGCCGTCTGATG
>JAFQDY010000179.1 GCA_017399325.1 Oscillospiraceae bacterium | reverse complement strand
CGCCGAGGCTTGACCGAGGCGAACCTTGATTCAACGAATCTCCTCAGGTCCACTGAAATATCCACCCAGACAAGCAGAACCGAACAGTTCCGTTGTAGCGAAACTGTTCGGATTTGCTTTTTCTTTCTAGTATTTATATTAAATGACATTGCCGAGCGCAACCGTTGAGTTACACTCGGCAATTGTTCTGTTATATGAACTCACGTATTGTCGAAATCTAAACGATCTCGAACAAAATCAAATATTTTTAATTTACTGATTCGTATTACACTATCTGCATTTGTAAAAGTGTAATTTTTCGTGAATCCGGAAGCATCCGATGTCGCCGCATTTACAAAAGTGCTTGTATAATGCAGTTCTTCTTTTGGAAGATTATCATAGTGTTTTGCATGATACATCGCTTTTTTTAATGCATCAATCGTTTCAGCGGACATCTGAAGTTTTGCGTAACTCATAGCAAGTGCCTGATATATTTTTTGAATTCTGCAATGGAAAAACTGATAATTCCCGTCATATATCAAAGTTTCCCACAATGTGAGCGCAGTTTTGCATGCATCAATTTTGTCTTCTTCTTTTTCGTATTCCCCATAATAAAGATTTCGAGTAAGCAGATCCATGTAGTTAAGCATATTTAGATGCTTAATTTCCCTCTTTTTCTCCTTACTTTCCTCTGTAAAATATGCATGCTCAAGCAACATTTCCCGACATGCAAACAAACTATCTGCCATCATTGCATATTTGACAGCAGAATCTTCATTGGCGATCGCAAGGTCTTTATAAGAATATAAATGTACCAAAATTTGTACCGCAGAATTCCTTGTGTCATTTTCGTTACAATCTCTCAATATGCGCTCACATATCGCAATGCTTTCCTTTGCGTTTCTTGCAATTTCATTGCTATCGCCACCACAGTATACTGTTGCTTCTAAAGCATATGCAAGTTGTATTAAGCACTTAAAATCTCCAGGATATTTCTGCGCTGCCTCTCTCCATAATGAAAGTAAATTTTTAATGTCGCCTTGATTTGAATATTGCATATTGAGTTCGTCATACTTCTTTAAGTCTTTTTCTTTATCTTTTGAAGTGCGGTCAAACAATTCATCTAATGTAACATCAAAATAATTTGCAATTGCCAAAATTGTGGAGACATCAGGAATGGTTTTGCCACTTTCCCATTGCGATACAGCAGAAACAGACACATTTAGATATTCAGCAAGTTGCTCCTGTGTCAAATCCTGTTGGTGCCGAAATTTTTTAATTGAACTTCCAATATTCATTTTCTTACCTCACAGAACTTATTCAAAAGCGCTTTTGTAATTATACAATATCATAAATTTACTGCATTTCAAGAGAGTGGTTCTAAAGTATATATTAAGAGCGGCTTAAATTGTTTAGCCAGTCGCAAATTGTCGGGTGTAACCAAGGATTGACTGAATCTCCTCAGGTCCACCATAAAGAAAGCACCACCATAAGGCGGTGTTTTCTTTGGTCTTGGGGAGATTCGAATAATTTTAATGCGGTGCGGATGAGCACCGCCGCCGAGGCTTGACCGAGGCGAACCTTGATTCAACGAATCTCCTCAGGTCCGCATTGCCGACGAAAGTTGCCGTCCCGGTCAACTAATGCTTGATTGTCAAACAACAGATTGATTATTGGAATTGGTGTTTTTGTAATATAATAAAGACACACCGGTGAATAATCATTTTGGAGGTAAATATGAAACTGACTCTTGGTGATAAAATTAAAGAATTACGCAAACGCGACGGCAGAAAACAGGAAGAATTGGCCAATGCACTAGGTGTTACTAATCAGGCGGTTTCCCGTTGGGAAAATGACGGCAGTTATCCCGATATCGAAATGATTCCTGCCATTGCCAATTATTTTGGGATAACCATTGATGAACTTTTCGGATATGATAACGATCGCGAAAAGAAGATCGATACTATTGTGGCAAAGATCAAGGAGATGAATTACAGAAACAATGGCGTTGATATCAATATTGATGAATGTATTGCCCTTGCAAGAGAAGCAATGATTGAATTTCCCGGAAACGCAGAAATTATGCTTTGTCTTGCTGATGTGCTTTACAATGCAGGATATGTTCGCTACGGTGAGCATCATCTAATCGATGCGGAGGGATACAATGTTTACGATGTTGACAGACACCGCAAATATGCAGAGTGGAAGGAAGCAATTACTATCTATGAAAAACTTCTCAAAACACTTGAGCCGGGAGAAATGCGCAACAATGTATTAAATAATCTTACACAACTTTATCGCAATCTTGGCGAACATGAAAGAGCACTATCTGCAATTGAGGCCGCACCAACGATATACGGCTCATATGAGTTTCTGCGCATCAACACTCTTGACGGCAAACATCGCGCAGAGGCATCGGGTGAAGCGTTACTAAAAACAATCAACGCATGCGCTGAACTGATTATCGGAACGATGATTTCCTACGAACAAAACATGACACCTACCGAAAAGGTACAAAGCATAAAATCGGCAATCACTCTGTTTGATCATGTCTGCACCGATGGTTTTTATGGTATTTATCATGCACATATAGCAAGAATGTACAATCTGCTTTCGCTATATCTATGGCTCGACGGCAAACACGACGAGGCTTTTGAAGCATTGGACAAATCTCTATTTCATTTTAGAGCATTTGAAGAACTTTGCTCAAAATCAGAAGCAACATATACTGCGCCGCTTTTAAGATTGGTTGACACAGATATTAAAAGATGGCGATTTAATAAAACATATCCCCATACAGAAGCAATCAGTCTTGCGGAAGATTGGCCCTGGTGGTCTGTGCGTGAGTATTCTCTGGTGAAAGATGAAATACAATCTGACCCGCGCTGGCAAGCGTGGATTGCCAAACTGCAGTCTTAAATATTTGCCCCACTTCGGTGGAGCATTGGCTTAACCCACAAAAAAGCACCACCTTTCGGTGGTGCTTTTACTTTATATTTCTTGTCGGCCTTCCAGTGCGCGGGAGAGGGTCACCTCGTCGGCGTACTCCAACTGGCTGCCAACAGGCACGCCGTAGGCAAGACGGGTCACTTTCACTTCCATAGGCCGCAGCAGACGGGAGATGTACATAGCGGTGGCCTCTCCCTCTGTGTCAGGGTTTGTGGCCATGATCACTTCCGCCACCTCACCGGTCGCCACCCGCTGCAAGAGTTCTTTTACGCGAATGTCGTCCTGAGTTATATGGTTCAGGGGAGAAATAACACCGTGGAGCACATGGTACACGCCGTTAAACTCCCGGCTGCGTTCCATGGCGATCACATCTTTTGGCTCTGCCACCACGCAGATCACACTGCGGTTGCGCATTTCGTCATCGCAAATGGGGCAGACCTCCCTATCCGTCAAATTCTGACACACAGGACAAGTATGGACCGTTTTCTTGGCCTGCATAATGGCATCGGCAAAGTCCTGCGCCTCGGCTTCGGGCAAACCCAGCATATAAAAAGCCAGCCGTTGGGCCGTTTTGCCGCCGATGCCGGGAAGTCTTGCAAAGTGGTCCGCTAAGTCTTGCAAGGCAGCGGGAAAATATTGCATAGAGCCTCCTTAGAACAGACCGCCCAAATTCAGGCCGCCGGTGAGTCGGGACATATTGTTGGCAGCCTCGGTGTCTGCTGCGCGCATTGCTTCATTGACAGCGGCAATCACCATATCCTGCAGCATTTCCACATCATCGGGGTCAACTGCTTCGGGGTTGATCTCCAAATTGACCAGTTCGTGCTTGCCGTTAACGGAAGCCTTTACCATACCGCCACCAGCGGCTGCGGTGTAGGTTTTGTTCTCCATTTCTTCCTGCATACGCTGCATTTCCATCTGCATCTTCTGTGCTTGCTTTATCATTGCGGCTTGATTCATGCCACCGGGCATACCGCGAAATCCACCTTTTGCCATTTTTCTTACTCCTTAATTACTTAATATGAATCACATCGGAATGTTCTCTGCCAAATTGGAGCAGTTGCTCCATTTGGGCGCTTTTTCCGCTGGCTTCCGTCTTGTCGCAGACCTTAACGCGGATAGGCTTGCCAAACATCGCCGAGACTTTACGGGTAGCCAATTCCACAATCTCCGGCTTATCCACCATCTGCTTTGTAAAACCATTGGCGCAAACGAGCAACAGAGTGTCCCCTTTCATCACGCCCTGCACAGGGCTGTTGGGACTTTGGGCAAAGAAGCCGGAAACAGGGGGTCTTAATTCCTTGCGGACTTCACCGCAAAGTTCCACCCAAAAAGATGCGGGCGCATCGCTCTGCGTCACATCTGCAGCAGGGGCATCCTCAGCAGGGGGCGCATCCTCGTCATCGGGAACGGGAAGATATTCCTCATCGCCATCGGGCTCTGTTTTGGGTTGGGTTATTTGTGGCGCTGCAGCAGCAATGACGCCGCTTTTGATCTGATCTTCCAGCCGCGATAGCCGCACATTCAGGCTCTCTGCGTCCAGTTGCAGTTCCGGCCTGCACAGGTTCACAAGGCACAGTTCTACATCCATACGGCGGCTGGCACTGCGGACAAATCCGGCAGCGGTCTTTTGGATCTGCTCCAGCATCCGCACCAGTTGGGCGCCGGTAAAGCGGGTCGCCAATTTCTTGACTTCTTCATCGGTGGCAACGCCGGAGAGCATACCGATGGCTGCATCGGGCGCAGATTGCATGATCATAAAATCTCTTGCCAAACTGGCAAGTTCATCCAAAAGCGCGCCCATATCCTTGCCTTCGGAATAGAACCGATTCAGCAGCGACAAGGCACTCTTGGCGTCTTGATTTGCAACGGCTTCCATCAGTTTGCCGCAATCCTGTATACCTGCGATACCCAGGCAGGCATAGACCTTTTCGGCGGTCAGTTCGCCGGTTGTAGCCGAAGCGCACTGGTCAAGCAAACTTAAGCCGTCTCGCATACCGCCGTCGGCAAGCCGGGCCAAAATACGGGCCGCGGACTCGTCCAATTCGATATTCTCCTGATAAGACACATACTGCAATCTTGCAGCAATGTCCTCCTGGCTGATACGCCGGAAGGAGAATCGCTGACAACGGGACAAAATGGTGGCCGGGACCTTATGCAGCTCGGTGGTTGCAAGGATGAACAGCAGGTGTTCGGGTGGCTCTTCGATAATCTTTAAGAGCGCATTGAATGCGGAAATGGAGAGCATATGGACTTCGTCAATGATGTACACACGCATTTTCACCTGAGAGGGTGAATAGATCGCATCGTCCCGCAAATCCCGAACATTATCAACGCCGTTGTTGGAGGCTGCGTCAATTTCCAGCACATCCATACAAGAACCCGAGTCAATGGCCAGGCAGGATTTGCAGCGGTTACAGGGATTTCCGTCCTGGGGATTCTCACAGTTAACGGCCTTGGCCAGAATTTTGGCAGTACTGGTTTTGCCCGTTCCCCTAGAACCGGTGAACAGGTAGGCATGGCTCAGACGACCACTTTGCAGTTGGGTCTTCAGCGTTTGGGAAACCGCCATCTGACCCACCACATCGTCAAAAGTCTGTGGTCTGTATTTTCTATATAATGCCTGATACATAAAAATCCTCCAGTAAAAATCCGGCTTATAACAAGATCGCACACCCACATTTGAACCTGCCCAATGCCCGGCATCCGTGCAGCCAGCTCAGGAACGGAAACCCTGCGGCACACAGAAAAATCCGCTTAATGCTGCTTGGTTCCCCACCTGACATGGTTCACGGGATTCTGTTGCGCAGGACCATTCCATCAACACCGCTTACACGGATCGGACGGCACTGGAACAAACCCGAGTGTGGGAATTCATCCCTGCTGTAGCGGATTGCAGGTACAGGGCACCGCTATCTCCCCGACTAGTGCGACCTTGTTATAAGCCGGCTTTGCCATAACAAGGGTATTGATTATTAGTTTAATTTGGATTCGATAAAATCGGCCAATTCCTGGAAGTTGGAGATCTTCTGGTCTTCCATTTCCAACTCAACGCCCAACTCAGACTCCAGATCCATGATCATTTCCACGATATCCAAAGAGTCGATGCCCAGACTTTCAAACGTGCTGGTGGGGGTGATATCGTCAGGATTCAAGTCCAACTGTTTTACTGCAAAGGAAACCAATTTTTCGTACATCTTTCTATTCCTCCAATGGTTTTCTAGGTTACCTGTATTTTATTACAACTGCGATAGTTTGTCAATCACCGTTTTATTGCCATACCTGCCGCGTAGCCGGTGGCCCAGGCGATCTGCAGGTTGAAACCGCCGGTATAGGCATCGCAATCAATGACCTCACCAACAAAGTACAGCCCCTGCACAAGTTTAGACATCATTGTCTTGGGGTCAATCTCCGACACTTTGATGCCGCCGGATGTGACGATCGCCTCCGCGACCGGGCGCTTGCCTGTCACTTCCACAGGAAATGCCTTCAAAACTTCCACAAGTGCTCTGCGCTGCTGCTTTGTCAGGGAATTTGCCTGCAGATCTGCAGGCACGCAGATCATATCCAGCACCACAGGGATCATTGATCTGGGAAGCAGATCTGTAAGGGCATTTTCCATGGTGCGGTTCTTATAAGTATCAAGATCCCGCAAAATACGCTCGTCCAGTTTATTCTCTTCCAAAGCCGGTTTTAAGTCTATCAAAAATTTACACGGAAATTCTTTGATGTGAGCGCTGGCGCTCAAAACCGTCGGGCCGGACACGCCAAAATGGGTAAAAAGCAATTCGCCGAAATCTTTGTAAACTGCTTTTCCTTTGCCGTTTAGCAGTTTTACCGCCACATTCCGCAGGCTCAGGCCCTGCATTCTCTGGCAAACGTTTCCGGTGGTTTCCAGCGGGACCAACGAGCCTCCCGGTTGGATTACTGTATGGCCTAAGGCAGATGCCAGTTTATAGCCGTCACCGGTAGAACCGGTGGTAGGATAGGAAACGCCGCCGGTTGCAACGATCACCGCATTCGCAGAATAGATTTCTGCGCCTGCTTTGACGCCGTCTACGCAGCCGTCTTTTGTCAGGATCTCCGTCACCCTGCCAGTTTGCACCCGAACGCCCAAACGCCGCATTTCCTTTTGCAGGCAATCCAATACGGTTCGGGATTGATCGCTTACGGGAAATACCCGATTGCCCCGCTCGGTTTTTAAGGCGCAGCCGCGGGATTCAAAGAAATTCATAACGCTGCTTGGCGGATAGTTTTCCATTACACTATACAAAAATTTTCCGTTTCTGGGAACGTTTTGCAGAACCTCTTGGGCGGTGCAGTTGTTAGTCACATTGCAGCGGCCTTTTCCCGTAATCAGCAATTTTTTACCCAATCGGTCATTGGCTTCCAAAAGCAGCACCTTGCTTCCCTGCTCCGCCGCCGTAACGGCAGCAAACATACCGGCAGGGCCGCCGCCAACCACGATCACGTCGTAATTCACAAAACATTCACCTCGTTTTCAAAACTGAACCTATGTATCAGCCTTTTAGTTTTTTTACTTCGTCGGCAGTAAGATGCCGCCATTTTCCCAAGGGCAGATCGCCCAATTGAAGGTTTCCTTCCGCAATACGGATCAACCGCACCACCTGCATACCGGCTGCCGCGCACATTCTGCGCACCTGTCGGTTTCTGCCCTCGTGGATCACGATCTCCAAGGTGGCTCTGCCGCTGTTATCGGCATCAATACATCTGACTG
>JAFQDY010000178.1 GCA_017399325.1 Oscillospiraceae bacterium | reverse complement strand
TGCAACCACCTGCCTGGGCACTTTGACTCTGCTGGACAATGTGCTGGGTCTGGCTCCCGCGCCCGCTACTTCCGAAACAGGCGCTTTCGTTTGGAAGACCGTTTCCGACCAGTACGGCAAGTACTCTTACATCAAGGTTCTGGGCGGTCAGATCACCGCTGATACCACTTTGGTCAACGCCCGTACCGGCGAGACCGAAAAGTTGGGCCGTCTGTACACCATGTGCGGCAAGAAGGCTACCGAAGTGAAGGCTTTGAGCGCCGGCGACATCGGTGCCATCGGCAAGATGGATAAGGTCAAGACCGGCGACACCCTGTGCGATCCCAAGAATGTGGAAGCCCAGGAGCCCATCGCTTACGCACCTGCCTGCTATTCTCAGGCCATCGCACCCAAGACCAAGGGTCAGGAAGAAAAGGTCGCAGCAGGCCTTGCCCGTCTGAACGAAGAAGATCCCTCCTTCTCCCTGGTCAACAATGCTGAGACCCACCAGTTGGTCATCTCCGGCACCGGCGACCAGCAGTTGGACGTTCTGGTTGCAAAACTGAAGAGCCGCTTCGGCGTTGACGCAGAACTCAGCCCCGCAAAGGTTGCATTCCGCGAAAAGATCAAGAAGACCGTTCAGGCTCACGGCCGTCATAAGAAGCAGACCGGCGGTTCCGGCCAGTTCGGTGATGTTTGGGTTCGTTTCGAACCCCAGGAAGAGCAGGACGAACTGATCTTCGATGTAGAAGTTGTTGGCGGCGCGGTTCCCAAGAACTTCAACCCCGCAGTTGAAAAGGGTATCCAGGAAGCCGTTCTGAAGGGACCTTTGGCCGGCTATCCCATGGTTGGTCTGAAAGCCGTTCTGTACGATGGCTCTTACCACCCTGTTGACTCCAACGAAATGGCGTTCAAACTGGCTGCTATCCTGGCATTCAAGGAAGCAATGCCCAACGCAATGCCCACCTTGCTGGAGCCTGTTGGCGCACTGGCAGTTACCGTTCCCGAAGCCTACGTTGGCGATGTGATGGGTGACCTGTCCAAGCGTCGTGGCCGTCCTATGGGTATGAACCCCGACTCCGACGGCAACACCGTTGTGGAAGCCGAAGTTCCCATGGCTGAAATGGGCAGTTACGCTATCGATCTGCGCGCAATGACCCAGGCCCGCGGCTCCTTCACGCTGGAGTTTGTCCGCTACGAGGAAGTGCCCAAGGCAAATCAGCAGAAGATCATTGACGAAGCCAAGAACGACGAATAATCAAAAAGCCCAAAAGCGGCGCAGAAAACTTTCTGCGCCGCTTTTTTGTATGGAAAAACCCCGCGGTTTGTGATACAATGAACAAAATGTGTGAAAGGGGGAATTGTTATGTTGCCGGAAGGCTTTTTGCAGCGAATGCAGACGCAACTGAAAGAGGAATATCCTGCGTTTCTGGAAAGCCTGGAACGCCCCCGGGCAGTTGCCCTGCGAATGAACCCCTTAAAAGGGGATGCACCCCGACTCCCCTTTGTTTTGGACAATGTACCGTGGGAACAAAATGGCTACTATTATGATCCCCAGGCCCGTCCCGGTCTGCACCCATATCACGAAGCCGGCGTATACTATTTGCAGGAGGCCAGCGCTATGTCGGCGGTGGCGCTGCTTGACCCTCAGCCCGGTGAACTTGTGTGCGACCTGTGCGCTGCCCCCGGGGGTAAGACCACACAGATCGCCGGACGGATGATGGGGCAAGGCCTATTGTTGTGTAACGAGATCAATCCCAAACGGGCCCAGATCCTCTCCCGCAATGTGGAGAGAATGGGCGTTGCCAATGCCCTTGTTACCAACGAACACCCCGGTCGTTTGGCGGAAAAGTACAAAGGCTTATTCCATCGGGTGCTGATCGACGCGCCCTGTTCCGGAGAGGGTATGTTCCGCAAAGAGGAGGCGGCGGTGACCGACTGGAGTCAGCAGACCGTGGAAATGTGCGCCCGACGGCAGGCGGAAATTTTGCACTCCGGCGCGGCCCTTTTGCGCCCCGGTGGACGGTTGGTGTATTCCACCTGTACCTTTGCCCCCGAGGAAAATGAGCAGACCGTTGCCAACTTTTTAAAAGAACACCCGGAATTTGAGGCAGAGCCGATGGATGCCCCCTGGTTCACACCGGCAGGGGAGGGGCAGTTCCGTTTGTGGCCCCATAAACTGTTGGGCGAGGGACATTTTGTGGCGGTACTGCGAAAAACAGACGGGGAAGAAACGGATGCAAGACCTGCGCCCGGGGAAAAACTCCCCAAACTATGGACGGAATTCGCAAAAGAACTGGATATTTCCTTACCCCGAGGCAAGACCATCGCCTTTGGCAGCAGCCTGTATTGGGCGCCGGAAGAAATGCCCGAATTGGGTGGTATCAAAGTCCTGCGCCCGGGTCTGGAACTGGGCACGGTCAAGAAAGACCGGTTCGAACCGGCCCACGCATTGGCCCTGCACTTAAAGACCGCTTCCCGCACAAAAGACCTGACACCCGACAGTCCGGAAGCGCAGAAGTATATGCGGGGTGAAGTGCTGGAGTGTAACGGGCGGGGCTGGACGTTGGTGCGGATAAATTCCTATTCCATTGGCTGGGGAAAATGCGACGGAAAAGTACTGAAAAACCATTATCCCAAAGGTTTACGCCGATAAAACGCAAGAAAATTTTACTTTACATAACAAGTATCCTATGGTATAATCAAGAAGTTAAATTGAACGGAGCAAGGAGTGAATCATCCTTGGCTAAATATGTGATCAACGGCAAAAAACGGTTGGAAGGCGAAGTGACCGTCAGCGGCGCAAAAAACGCCGCGGTTGCGATCTTGCCTGCGGCAATTCTGGTGGCCGGAAAGTGCAGAGTGGAAAACGTGCCGGATATTTCCGATGTGCGGATCCTGCTGAACATTCTGGAAGATATGGGCGCTGTGGTCGAATGGGAAGACGGAGGAACTGTCTTGCTGGACTGCACCAATATCAACAGCACTTGCCCCAAACCGGAATTGGTGCGTAAGATGCGAGCCAGTTACTATCTGATGGGCGCGTTGCTCAGCAGATTCCACAGAGCCAATGTGGCGCTGCCCGGAGGTTGTAACTTTGCATCCCGACCCATTGACCAACACATTAAAGGCTTTGTGGCGCTGGGCGCCGATGTGGAAGAAACAGAAGATTATGTAAACCTGCAACCGGGCGCGCGCGGCTTGCGCGGCAACCGTGTCAGTTTGGACGTGGTCAGCGTAGGCGCAACTATGAACATCATTATGGCGGCCTGCCTGCTGCCTGGCCAGACCATCATTGAAAACGCAGCCAAAGAACCCCACATTGTTGATTTGGCAAACTTTTTGAACACCATGGGCGCCAACATCTCCGGCGCCGGTACCGATACGGTGAAGATCCGCGGTGTGGAAAGTCTCACCGGCGGCACATATGCCATCATTCCCGACCAGATCGAAGCCGGT
>JAFQDY010000177.1 GCA_017399325.1 Oscillospiraceae bacterium | reverse complement strand
GCACCCGTGTCCGCGGTAAACTGTCCGAGGGTAGTGAAGAGATCCTTGATTCCATTCGCGCCGGTTATGTCAGTTATGTTATTAATACCCGGGCGATTTTGTCCGGCGTACACTATGAAGACGGCGAATATATCCGCCGATGCGCTGTGGAAAACGGCGTAACCTTGTTCTCCAATCTGGATACCGTCCGCATTGTCTTGGATGTTCTTGAGGAGATCACCAACAAAGTTTCCACCATTGATGCGAAATAATTGCCTGTCCATTTAAGGAGAGAACGATGAAGCAAAGTGTATTTACGATCCTAGGCAATACTGCCCTGACGGATACCGTATTTCAAATGGTACTGCAAGGGGATACCTCTGCAATTACTGCGCCCGGCCAGTTTGTAAATATCAAACTGGACGGCCTGTACCTGCGCCGCCCTATTTCCGTTTGCGATTTGTGTGGCGACAAACTGACAATTGTCTATAAGGCAGTTGGTAAGGGAACAGAAACGATGTCTCAAATGCAAGCAGGGGAGAAGTTGGATGTTCTTACAGGCCTTGGTAACGGATACGATATGACACTTTCCGGCAACGATCCTGTTTTGCTGGGTGGAGGCGTTGGTGTGCCCCCTATGTATTTGTTGGCAAAGAGGCTTCTTGCCCAAGGAAAAAATGTTTCCGTTATTTTGGGATTCAATACTGCAAGCGAGATATTCTATGAAGAAGAATTCAAAAAACTCGGTGCAGATGTGACCGTAACGACTGTTGACGGCAGTTACGGCATTAAGGGTTTCGTAACGGATGCACTGCAAAGTATGGAATACTCCTATTTCTATACCTGCGGTCCGGAGCCGATGCTGAAAGCCGTGTATAAGGCATCTAAAACTTCCGGACAGATGAGTTTTGAAAAGCGAATGGGTTGCGGATTCGGTGCATGTATGGGTTGTTCCTGCAAGACCATTACCGGCTACAAACGAATCTGTAAAGAGGGCCCTGTGATGCAAAAGGAGGAAATTTTATGGGAAGATTAAGTGTAAATCTTTGCGGAATTCCTCTTGAAAATCCGGTCATTCCGGCTTCGGGTACGTTTGGATACGGCTATGAATATGCCGAACTTTATGATATCAACTGCCTTGGAACATTTTCCTTCAAAGGCACGACCAAAGAACCCAGATTCGGCAACCCCACGCCCCGTATTGCGGAGTGTACATCCGGTATGATTAACGCAGTGGGCCTGCAGAATCCGGGCGTTGAAAAGGTAATTTCTGAGGAACTACCCAAGTTAAAAACCTGCTTCCACAAGCCTGTGATGGCCAATATCAGCGGCTTTGGCGTTGAAGAGTACGCATATACCTGCGAAAAACTGGATAAAGAGGAGCAGGTTGGCTGGCTGGAAGTAAACGTCAGCTGCCCCAATGTTCACGGTGGTGGTATGAGTTTCGGTACAGACCCGAAAGCGGCAGCAGAAGTTACCGCGGCGGTCAAGAAGGTTACAACCAAGCCTGTGATCGTGAAACTTTCCCCCAATGTTACGGATATTGTGTCTATTGCAAAAGCCTGTGAAGATGCGGGCGCAGATGGCATTAGTTTGATCAACACAATGCTGGGTATGCGCATTGACCTGCGGACCCGCAAACCCATTATTGCCAATAAGATGGGTGGTTTCTCCGGGTCTGCAATTTTTCCTGTTGCTGTCAGAATGGTCTATCAGGTTGCAAATGCAGTAAAAATTCCCGTTGTTGGTATGGGCGGCGTCAGCTGCGCGGAAGATGTGATCGAAATGATGCTGGCCGGCGCCACCGCGGTAGAAGTTGGCGCTGCAAATCTGGTGAATCCCTATATCTGCAAGGAGATTATTGAACAGTTGCCTGCAGTAATGGATAAATACAGAATCAACACCTTGAGTGAAATTATAGGAGGCGTGAAGTAATGGGTAAAGATGTAATCGTGGCCTGCGATTTTGCAAGCGCTGAACAAACCTTTGCTTTTTTGGACAAGTTCACCGGCCGCAAGCCTTTTGTGAAGATCGGGATGGAACTTTATTATGCGGAAGGTCCCGCGATCGTTAAGGAGATCAAAGCCCGCGGACATAAGATTTTTCTCGATCTGAAACTCCACGACATTCCCAATACTGTAAAAAAGGCCATGGCCGTTTTGCGGAATTTGGATGTGGATATTACCAACCTGCACGCAGCAGGCACAAAGAATATGATGCGGGCTGCATTGGAAGGTCTGACCCGGGAAGATGGCACGCGGCCTTTGCTGATTGCCGTTACCCAGTTGACTTCCACCGACCAGCAGTCTATGGAAGATGATCTGCTGATCCGCGAGCCTATCGACAAAGTGGTTATGCACTACGCAAAGTGCGCAGAAGAAGCGGGGCTTGACGGCATCGTCTGTTCTCCTCTGGAGGCAGGCAAGGTCCACGATCTGTGCGGCAAAGATTTCCTGACCATCACCCCCGGTGTCCGTTTTGCTGACGGCGATGTGGGTGACCAGAAGCGGGTTATGACCCCTGCCCAGGCAAAGGAGATTGGTTCTGACTATATTGTTGTTGGTCGTCCCATTACGGCGGCTGCTGATCCGGTTGCTGCATACAACCGCTGTGTTGAAGAGTTCTGCGATTAAGGAGGTTAACAATGGAAGCGTATAAAAGAGAGTTTATTGAGTTCCTGCAGGGCGCGGGCGTTTTGAAGTTCGGCGATTTTACCGCCAAGTCTGGCCGTAAGATTCCCTATTTTGTCAACGCCGGTATGATCAAGACCGGTGACCAGATCACCAAAATGGGCGAGTTCTACGCAAAGGCGTATTTTGATAAATTGGGTAAGAAGGAATCTGTTTTGTACGGTCCTGCATACAAGGGCATTTCTTTGTCCATTTCCGCTGCGGTCGCACTGTCTAAAGATGGTTTGAATCTGCCTTTCTTCTTTAACCGCAAGGAAGTGAAGGACCATGGTGAAGGTGGCACATTTGTTGGTTATGTACCTCAGGCGGGTGAAGAGATCGTTATTATTGAAGATGTGATCACTGCCGGTACTGCCATTCGTGAGAGTATGGAAATTCTGAAGTACCTGGATGGCACAAAGGTGATCGCCACATTTATTATGGTGGATCGCAAAGAAAAAGGCCAGACCGACAAGGGCGCAATGCAGGAGATCGAGGAACAGTTTGGTTTCCCTGTATACTCCGTTGTGGATGTCTATGACATTATCGAGCATTTGGAAGAGGATCCTGCAAACGAAGAAAATGTAACCCGGATCAAGAACTATCTGGCGGTAAATGGAGCAAAATAATGAGAAGTTTGATCGATATTGTAGATTTTTCTGTGGAAGAGATCCGGCAGTTGCTGGAAACCGCTTGCGACATCAGTGAAAATCCTGCAAAATACGCAGAGGCCTGCCACGGTAAAAAGTTAGGCACACTGTTCTTTGAACCTTCTACCCGCACCCGCCTGAGTTTCGAGGCGGCTATGTATGAGTTGGGCGGTAATGTGCTTGGTTTCAGCAGCGCCGGTTCATCTTCTGCATCTAAAGGCGAGAGTATGGCCGATACTGCAAAAATGCTCTCTTGCTATGTGGATATTATGGCCATTCGCCATCCGAAGGAGGGCGCGCCTTATGTGGCTGCCACCAATGCATCCATTCCTGTCATCAACGCAGGTGACGGCGGCCATTGCCATCCTACACAGACCCTGGCTGACCTACTGACCATTTACCGGGAAAATGGCAGACTGAACGATCTGACCATAGGTTGCTGCGGCGACCTGAAGTATGGTAGAACCGTACATTCTCTGATTTCTGCATTTGCGCGTTACGAGAACATCAAGTTTGTGCTGATCTCTCCTGAAGAACTGAAACTGCCCAAATATGTTAAGTACGAGGTACTTGACAAGTACGGTATGGAATATGTGGAAACCACTTCTTTGGAAGATGCTATGCCCGAACTGGATGTGCTGTATATGACCCGTATCCAGCAAGAGCGGTTTGACAATTTCGACGAATATGAGCGTTTGAAGGACAGTTATATTCTCACACCCGAAAAAATGGCAATGGGAAAACCCACAATGCGCGTGCTGCATCCGCTGCCCAGAGTCAATGAGATCAGCGTAAAGGTGGACGACGACCCCCGGGCCGCCTATTTCCGTCAGGCACTTAACGCAAAGTATATGCGTATGGCACTGATTCTGAAACTGCTGAAAGAGGCAGCCGAGGGCAAGCAGATGCAGGAAGTGGAGTCGGTTGAGGATGACCGCCTAGCCTGCGACAACCCCCGTTGTATTTCCTCTACAGAGCAGGAATTGCCCCATAAATTCAAGTTGGTGGATGCCGAAAGGAAGATCTATCGCTGCATTTATTGCGAGGCAAAAAAACAACTGCAATAATATTCGGTAAAACAACTGTTTTTCACAGTAAAAAACCGTTGCGTAACTTGACACTGACGGGCTACTGTGATAAAATTATTTTGTTATTTTTAGGCGTTCTTTGCGACTGACGGAATGCATGGATTACCATGGGGGACCAAAGAATGTGCATGAGCCGACCGTCTGGGCGCATTTGACACTAAACGAGGTCAATTGCGCCCATTTTGGTTTTTTAGGAGGAATGGCAATGAAAAAAATTGGTATCATTATGGGTAGTGACAGTGATTTGCCCATCGTGCAAAAAGCTGTTGATATGCTAAAGAGTCTTGAGATCCCTTATGAGGTTCACATATACTCTGCTCACAGAACCCCTATGGAGGCCCATGACTTTGCATCAAACGCAAGAGCAAATGGCTTTGGTGCGATTATTTGTGCAGCAGGTATGGCGGCGCATCTGGCCGGCGCTATTGCTGCAAATACCACGCTGCCGGTAATCGGTATTCCCTGCAAGGGTGGTATGATGGACGGAATGGATGCCCTGCTTTCCACCGTTCAGATGCCTACCGGTATTCCTGTTGCTACTGTTGCCATTAACGGTGCCGCAAATGCAGCACTTCTGTGTGCGCAGATCCTCGCCGTTGAGGATAAGGCTTTGGCAGACAAACTGGATGCAAAGCGGAAGAGCGATGCCGCAAAGGTCCTTGAGAAGGACGCAACCATCGCTGCAAATCTGTAAGTTTATTAACCATTGATTTTTAAAAGGAGAT
>JAFQDY010000176.1 GCA_017399325.1 Oscillospiraceae bacterium | reverse complement strand
TGCCGTCCAAGGGGAACACTGCAATGCCTGCCTGGTGGTCTTCCGTTTGGAAAGAGCCTTGACCCACCGGCCAAATGCCCTTGGACTTGCCGGCAAAGATGGCCACACGGTCGGTGTCCACACGGAAGTGGCCGTGACGAATGTCATAGGTGATCTCCCCGGTGTCCGTTACCACCTTTTCGTCAAACCAGCCTTGTTTTTCATTAATGAGACCAAAATTCCGCATTACTTCTGTTAGAACCACGTCGGATTCCGCGCCGCCCAGGGTCACATTGGACACGCCTGCGTCAAACACGGCAGTTTTCTTGCCCTGCTTTAACGCGCCGCCGCACAAAAGGGTGGTTTCGGCATCGTTTTCCGTGTGGCGATCCAGCCAGGCGCGGCGGTTTTTATCCTTTTGCATCGCGTCGCAGAAGGGGTTGTAACTTTGCACCAGGGCGTGTTTTGCCGCGCTGTAGTCACCGGAGGCGGTGTTGCCGGCGCTGATGGCCAGATCTGCGTTGCCGTCATAGGCCTTGTCGAAGAAATAATAGCCGAATTTAGATACGAAGGGGATAATCATCGGCAGCCGCCAGAAGTCTGAGGACTGGGCCAGCAGATCTTCGGAAGAAACCGCCATATCCACGGTGTTGCGGGCCGTTTTCACCAGTCCTAAGCGGAAAATGGCGGCGGCAATGCCGAACTGCGCCCACATAGACGGGTCGACATGGGAGATAAAGAAGTTTTTAAAGTAATTCTCTTTGAAGAACACATCTTCTGCACCAACGAAGGTGTAGTTAAACAGCGTAAAGCCGTCCCAGTCTTGGAACGCGCCATAGGCGGCGATCTGGAACAGGGCGTCTGCCCGGAACTCTGTGGGGTTGCCGGCATTCCATTCGGTGATCATAAAGGGTTTGCCTGCTGCCCGCGCCCGGGAAGCAACGCCAAGAGAGTGGGAGAAGTGGACGTACTGGGGAATCCGGGGGTCGGTGTCGGCCATACTGTGGGGGAAGAACTTGGCAGGGGGCTGATAGGGGCCAAGGGGGTGATTCCAGTAAGGATTCTTCTCCATCACATCGCCCAAGGTGTTCATCTTTACGTCCACCGCCGCTTCCGGGTAGTTGGACAGGTTGATAGCGGACTGAAAGCCCAGTTCCCGAATCATTTTATAAACGCCCTTGAAGGTGTTTTCTTCCAGTTCCCGCAGGAATGCCATATGCTCTGCATGACGAATGGGGGGATGCTCCGCGTCCACCGGATTGTTCCACTCGGTCAGCGGTTCGCCCCAACTGCTTAAGGGCGGTCTCTTTACTGTGCCGGCGAAGGGATCTTCCCCATCAAGCAGGAAGCAAACACCGTCGGCATTGGTCCAAGCCTGCTTCAGAACCTCGCGGCTGCCGTATTTGTCGCACAGCCACACATTAAAGCGCAGATCCAGCACATCGTCAAAGGCGGTGCGCATACCGGGGGTCTGATACCAGGTGATGCTGTTTTCGTTGGAGTACTGGACAATGGCCACCGCCGGGTCATCTACATACCGCAGGCCTGTGTAGGGGTTGCGGTGAGTCAGATACTTGGTGATGTATTCCATTTCCAGTTTGATGATACGCTCGTCAAAGAAACGGACTGCCCGGGCATGGGAGGACAGGTATTTGACTTCCTCTTCCGTAAAGCCGTCTGCAATCTTAAAAGCGCGGCCGGCAGTCATATCCAGATGCAGGTAAATGCCTTTTTCCCGCAGGCAGTAGACCAAGTAGTCCAGTTTATCCAGTTCTACCGGGTCAAAATTGCCGGTGGTTTC
>JAFQDY010000175.1 GCA_017399325.1 Oscillospiraceae bacterium | reverse complement strand
GCCGCCGTAGCACTTGGCCAGCACATCTTTCCGCAGGGCCTTGATGGTCTCCCGGGCGATGATCTTGCCGCCGATGGCCGCCTGCACAGGAATTTCAAACTGGGCGCGGGGAATGTTCTCTTTCAGCCGTTCGCAGATCTTTCTGGCGCGGGGGTAGGCGTTGTCCGCAAAGAGAATGAAACTTAAGGCGTCCACAATGTCGCCGTTGAGCAGAATGTCCAGTTTCACAAGGCGGCTGGGACGGTAGCCGATCAGTTCATAGTCCAGACTGCCGTAACCCCGGGTGCGGGATTTCAGCGCGTCGAAGAAGTCATAAATGATCTCGTTGAGGGGCATTTCATAGTGCAGTTCCACCCGGTTGGCATCCAAATAGACCATATCCTTGAATTCGCCCCGGCGGGAGGTGGCCAAGTCCATAATGTTGCCCACATATTCCTGGGGTGCCATCAGATTGACTTTCACAAAGGGTTCTTCCGCCAGTTGAATGTCCATAGGGTCGGGATAATCCAGGGGGTTATCCACCATTTTGGTGGTGCCGTCATTGGTGGTGACCCGATAAGAAACGTTGGGGGCGGTAGTGATCAGGTCCAGATTATACTCCCGCTCCAACCGCTCCTGAATAATTTCCATATGGAGAAGTCCCAAAAATCCGCACCGGAAACCAAAGCCCAAAGCGATGGAATTTTCCAGTTCGTAAACAAAGGACGCATCGTTCAGTTTCAGTTTTTCTAAGGCTTCCCGCAAGTCCTGATACTTGGCCCCGTCAGCCGGGTATACGCCGGAGAAGACCATAGGCTGGACCTGCCGGTAACCGGGCAGCGGTTCGGAAGCAGGGTTTTCTACACCTGTGATGGTGTCGCCCACTTGGGTGTCGGACACGGTTTTGATAGAGGCGGTGATGTAGCCCACTTCGCCTGCGCCCAAAGCCTCCCGGGGAGTCAGTCCCTTGGGGTTCATCGTGCCCACTTCCACTACCTTATAAACTGCGCCGGTGGCCATCATTTTAATATCCTGGCCTGCCCGGACAGTACCTTCTTTAATGCGGGTGTAGACGATAACGCCCCGGTAGGAATCGTACTGGCTGTCGAAGATCAGCGCCTGCAGAGGGGCATTCCGGTCGCCTTTGGGGGCGGGCACATCCTTGACGATCATCTCCAGAACGGAGTGGATGTTAATGCCGTTTTTGGCGGAAATTTCGGGAGCATCTTCAGCGGGCACGCAAATAATGTCCTCGATCTCCTGCTTGACTTCTTGGGGTCTTGCAGAGGGCAGGTCAATTTTGTTGATCACAGGCAAAACTTCCAAGCCTGCATCGGTGGCCAAAAATGTGTTTGCCAGAGTCTGGGCTTCCACGCCTTGAGAGGCGTCTACCACCAGCACCGCGCCTTCACAGGCGGCAAGGCTGCGGGACACTTCATAGTTAAAGTCCACGTGACCCGGGGTGTCGATCAGATTCAGAGCGTAAGTTTCCCCGTCGTCGGCCTCATAGGACAGTTGCACGGCGGTTGCCTTGATGGTGATGCCACGCTCCCGCTCCAGATCCATAGAGTCCAGGATCTGATCTTCCATCTCCCGCTTATCAATGGCGGAACACTCCTCCAGCAGGCGGTCAGCCAGGGTGGATTTACCGTGGTCGATGTGGGCGATGATGGAAAAATTGCGAATTTTGGAAAGGTCTGTCATAAACCGCACCTCAAATGTAAAAATAAACGAAAGCAGAGCATACTCTGCCATTTTAGACTATCCATCATTATAACGAATTTTGGGAAAATTGTAAACAGTATGTTTTGCAAAAATGCGGGGAATACTGTATTTTGCACCGACAAAAACCGCCCAAAGGCGATTTTTTCAAAAAATTTTTCCGTAGACCTTGTCAGAATCGGAAAATCAATGTATAGTCTTACGGCACGCAAAAGGCGAAACTTGATGAGAAAGAGGGAGAGATCAATATGGCCACAGAAAAGAAGCCCGTCAAGACTCCGGAAGAAATGCAGGCTGCCTTGCAGAAACTTATGGCAGTGGGCCGCAAGGAAGGTATGATCCGGGACGCGGATCTGCGCGCTTGTCTGGAGGAAATGGATCTGACGCCGGAGAAAATTGAAGAGATCTATGACAACTTCGAGTCTATGAACATTCAGATCATCAGCGAAGATCTGGAACTGGACTTGGATGACGATGTGGATTTGCTGGACCCTCTGGGAGACGACATCAATATTGGCGATCTGGAAGAGGAAGAACTGGTGGACCCTGTGGATCTGGCGGCAGAGTACAATCTGGACGACCCTGTCCGTATGTACCTGAAAGAGATTGGTCAGATCAAACTGCTTTCTGCAGAAGAGGAAGTGGAACTGGCGAAAATGGTCTCCGAGGGCAGCCAGTACGCCAAGAATAAACTCACCGAGGCAAACCTCCGACTGGTTGTCTCCATCGCAAAGAAATACTCCGGCCGCGGCCTGCACATTCTGGACCTGATCCAGGAGGGCAACACAGGTCTGATCCGGGCAGTTGACAAGTTCGACTGGACAAAGGGAAACAAATTCTCTACATATGCCACTTGGTGGATTCGGCAGGCCATTACCCGCGCCATTGCTGACCAGGCCCGTACCATTCGCGTGCCGGTGCATATGGTAGAAGTGATCAATAAGGCCACCCGCTGCAACCGGAAACTGGTGCAGGAACTGGGCCGTGAGCCCACTGTGGAAGAGATCGCCGCAGAACTGGACCTGCCTGTTGAAAAGATCATCGAGGCAAACCGCACTGCCGCCGATACCTTAAGTCTTGACACCCCCGTGGGCGATGAAGAAGATACCTCCATCGGCTCTTTCGTGGAAGACGAACGCACGCCCGGCCCGGCTGATGCCACCTCCAACGCCCTGTTGGCAGAGGCCCTCAAGGAGATCCTGGACACCCTTACCGAACGGGAAGCGGATGTTCTGCGGATGCGGTTCGGTATGTACGACGGCCGCACCCACACCTTGGAAGAAGTGGGTCAGATCTTCGGCGTTACCCGTGAGCGGATCCGTCAGATCGAAAACAAGGCCATCCGCAAACTGCGTCACCCCAGCCGCGCAAAGAAGATCAAGGATTTCTACTGCTGATATTAAATAACCGCAGACGAATGGATCCTTGGTTGTCTTGGGTTTTTGAATAAAATGTCCGATTTGCAAGCAATGCAAGTCGGACATTTTTATCGGGCGCAGGTGGCTTTTTCTTGCTTTTCAGCGCCCTGTGTGATAAAATAATTACGAAAAAAAGACAAAAAGTGCGGGAGGTGAGATCGTGCGCAGAATATTGGTCATTTTTATGCTAATTACAATGCTGACAGGGCTGTTTGTCAGCGTCAGCGCGGCAAATGCTGCCAAGAGCGCCAGCGCCCATGCCACGGTCTCCAACGATGGCACGGCCCAGGTGACCCTCTCCGTCACCGTCCATCTGGATTCTCCCAATAAAGACCTGCGATTTCCCTTGCCCAAGAAGGCAAGCAATGTGACCGTCAACGGCGCCCGGGCCCGCAGCCGGAAGGAAAACGGTATGCTCAGCGTGGATGTGGGGCGGGTCGTCGGTTCGGGCGTGGGTGATTTTTCTCTTACGTTTCAGTACGATCTTCCCAATTTGGTTCGCACCAATGATGCTGACCAGTTGATGTTGGAACTGCCCTTGCTGTCGGGCTTTGCTTACCCGGTGCAGGCTATGGAATTTTCCGTGACCCTTCCCGGAACGGTAACGGCCAAGCCCGCGTTCGTCAGCGGCTACCATCAGGAGAATATTGAAAAGGATATGGTCTGGACCGTGGCCGGCGCCACCATCACAGGCACCGCCCAAACGGAACTGAAAGACCACGAGACCCTGTCTATGCGTTTGCTTGTGGACGAAGCGATGTTCCCCCAGAAACGCATCACGCCCCCCAATTTCAAAACGGTGAATCTTCTCATCACGGTGTTTGCTCTGTTGGCGCTTGCTTACTGGGTTTTGTTTTTGCGGAATCTGCCGCCTTTTCCTGTGGCAAGACCTATGCCCTCTGACAGTTACAGCGCCGGCGAACTGGGCAGTATGCTGGGCCTTTGGGGCAGAGATTTGAGTATGATGGTGCTGTCATGGGCCCAACTGGGCTATCTGCAGATCCGGTTCGAGCGGAACGGAAAAGTGCTCCTGCAGCGGCAAATGGATATGGGCAACGAGCGCAGCGCCTTTGAGCAGCGGTGCTTCAAGCAACTGTTTGGCAGACGGGATGCGGTGGATGCCGGCAGTCTGCGGTACGGACAGTTGTGCTTGGAAACAGAGAAGACCCGGCAGAACCTTTCCGATTTTGTGATGAAACGGTCCGGTAACCCCTATGTGTTCCGGGGTCTGGCTGCGGCGGTGGCTGCGCTTTACGGCGTGGCTATGGGCATCAATATGAGTCTGATCCCGGCGCTGCAATGGCTGCTGGCCATTCTTTTGGGCGCAGCGGCGGTGTACACCGGCTGGTATCTGCAAACCTGGGTCCAGCGGCTGTTCTCTCACAGACGGCAGCGGCTTTTGGTTATGGCCGTTATCTCCGGTGGCTGGCTGCTTTTGGGCGCTATTTCCGGTGGATTCAACTATGGCCTGATGCTGGTGCTCAGCCAGTTGACCTTTGGCCTGTTGGGCGCATTCGGCGGCCGCCGGACACTTGCGGGCAAGCAGGCTATGCGGGAAGTGCTGGACTTGCGGCGGTATTTGAAGACCGTTTCCCGGGAACAATTACAACAGATTAGCCAGTATAATCCCGATTATTTCCATCAGATGATGCCCTATGCCATCGCACTGGGCGTTGACAAGCGGTTTGCAAGGCGCTGGGGCAAGATCCCTGTGGGCGAGTGTCCTTATATCGCGGGCAAGACCGGCGATATGCTCCGGGCAAACCAATGGCGGACCTTTATGCAGCAGGTGGTCAGCGCAATGAACGCTGCCGAGCAACGGCCTGCCAGAGAAAAAATCGTGGCATTCGTCCGCCTTTTTACCAAGTAACCCCAAGTCCACTCCGATTTTGCCGTTTCGGGGTGGACTTTTGAAAGAAGTGTTGACAAATAAGGGCTTGTGTGATATTCTGTTTCCATCGATAGAGGTGCATTTCGCCAAGAGTATCGCACAGTACCGCAAGGGGCTGCCAGGCCGTGTGAAAAAGGGGCAAGTGCCGAAGGGTATGCCGTGGCGGGCATATTGCTGGCAATTCGGAGAATATCCGCCTTGTTGTCGCAGAAATGCGGAGCGCTATCAACCAAACAGATACAGAATTGTTTTGTTGTGTTGGAAGATAGCCCGTATTGGCTATCTTTTTTGTTTTGTATTGAGAAAGGATGTTGATTATGAAAAACACAGTATTTACAGGTGCAGCAACCGCGCTGATCACCCCGTTTAAGAACGGTCAGGTGGACTATGACGCATACGGAAAGATCATTGAGGCTCAGATTGCAGGGGGCATCGATGCGCTGGTTGCCGTGGGTACTACCGGCGAAGGCCCCACCCTTAGCGATGCCGAGCATAAAGCCGTTGTGAAATACTGCGTGGACAAGGCAGCGGGCCGCGTACCTGTGATCGCAGGCACCGGTTCCAACGACATCTCTTACGCCATCGAACTGACCAAATACTGCTGCGACATCGGCGCAGACGCTATGCTGCTGGTAACACCTTATTACAACAAGGCCACCCAAAAGGGTCTGATCGAATCCTTTACGGCCATTGCCGACGCCAGCACCAAGCCCTGTATCCTTTACAATGTGCCCGGCCGCACCGGCTGCAACATCGCGCCTGAGACCGATGCGGTCCTGGCTGATCACGAGCGGATCGTGGCGGTGAAAGAAGCCAGCGGCAACATCTCCCAGATCGCGAAGATCGCCGAACTGTGCGGCGACAAAATGGACATCTACTCTGGCAACGACGACCAGATCATTCCTGTTTTAAGCCTTGGCGGCAAGGGCGTGATCTCCGTTCTGTCCAATCTGCTGCCCGGGGAAACTTCCCAAATGTGTCACCTGTACTGGGAGGGCAAACTGCGCGAAGCCCTGAAAATGCAACTGGACTACCTGCCGCTGGTAGACGCGCTGTTCAGCGAAGTCAACCCCATTCCCGCAAAGGCGGCTATGGCGGCCCTGGGGTTCTGTGAGAATTCCCTGCGCCTGCCTCTTACAACTATGGATAAAAAGAAAGAAGAGAACCTGTTTGCCTGTATGCGCAAGGTAGGTCTTTTAGAGGAATAAACAATGAAATTACTGTTAAACGGTGTTGGCGGTTTTATGGGCGGCGAAGTGGTTCGCGCCACTTTGCGCGGTTACGGCGATGCGGCCCTGGTTGGCGGCATTGAGCCTTTCGGAAAGCCCGATGTGACCTTCCCCGTGGCCGCTTCCTGGGAGGAAGCCAAAGAGATTTTCCCCCAAAACACCGCAGACTGTCTGATCGATTTTTCCAACCACGTCTGCACCAAAGATCTGCTTGATTTCGCCGTGGGCGCAAAGATCCCCCTGGTCATCGCCACCACCGGCCATACGCAAGAGGAACTGGCGCTTATCAAAGAGGCGGCAAAGGAAATTCCCATTTTCCACAGCGCCAATATGTCCGTGGGCGTTGCCCTTTTGGTAAAACTGGCAAAGACCGCCGCGGCGGCTATGCCGGACGCGGATATTGAGATCATCGAAAAGCATCACAACCGGAAAGTGGACGCCCCCAGCGGCACCGCTATGATGCTCTATCGGGAGATCGCCACCGTCCGGGAAAATGCCCCGGCCAAACTGGGCCGCAGCGGCAGCGACAAGCGCAATCCCGGGGAGATCGGCCTGCACGCAGTGCGTATGGGCAACATCGTGGGCGAACACGAAGTGATCCTCTGCACCCCCACCCAGTCCATCACATTGAAACACGAAGCCTATGACAGAGCCCTCTTTGCCGAGGGCGCCATCGTGGCGGCAAACTTTGTGAAAGACCAGAAAGCAGGTCTTTACGATATGCACCATATGCTCAACGAAAGGTAAACCTTTATGAAAATAGCAATTTACGGATACGGCAATTTGGGCAAGGGCGTGGAATGCGCGGTACACAATGCCTGCGATGCAGAACTTGTGGGCGTTTTTACCCGCCGCGACCCCGAAGCCGTGAAGACTCTCACCGGCGCAGCCGTTTATAAGGCCGACGATCTGCCCAAGTTCAAGGGGAAGATCGATGTGGTCATCATCTGCGGCGGCAGCGCCACAGACCTGCCTAAAATGACCCCGGCGCTGGCAAAAGATTTCTGCGTGGTGGACAGTTTTGACACCCACGCCAAGATCCCCCAGCATTTTGAAAACGTGGACGAGGCCGCCAAAGCAGCGGGTACGGTTGCAGTGATCTCTGCCGGCTGGGACCCGGGTATGTTCTCCATTAACCGGCTTTATGCCTCTGCCATTTTGCCAAACGGCAACGACTATACTTTCTGGGGTCGGGGCGTGAGCCAGGGCCATTCCGATGCCATTCGCAGAATTGAAGGCGTGGTGGATGCCCGGCAGTACACCGTGCCTGTGGAAGAAGCGTTGGCGAAAGTCCGCAGCGGCGAAAACCCCACCCTCACCACCCGGCAGAAGCACACAAGAGAGTGCTTTGTGGTGGCAGAAGAAGGGGCAGATTTGGAAGAAATTCGCCGCAAAATTGTGGAAATGCCCAACTATTTTGCCGATTATGACACCACCGTTACCTTTGTAACTTTGGAAGAACTGCGGAAAAATCACAGCGCTCTGCCCCACGGCGGACGGGTGATCCGCACCGGCAAAACGGGATTAAACAACGAAAACTCCCACTGTATCGAATACAGTTTGCAGCTGGATTCCAACCCGGAATTTACCGCCAGCGTCTTGCTGGCCTGCGCCCGCGCGGCAGATAAACTCTGTGCAAGAGGCGAAAGCGGCTGCAAGACCATGTTTGACATTGCGCCGGCAGATCTCTCTGATTTGTCTGGCGCAGAATTAAGAAAGACAATGCTCTGAAAACGAGGACGAAATTTTGAGAAACACAGACCGAATTTGTGAAAATATCGGCGTAAATGAGGACGGCATTCTCCTGTTTGCCGGGCAAAACGCGGCTGACCTTGCGAATCAGTACGGCACGCCCCTGTTTTTGATGGACGAAGACCGGATCCGCGACCGGATGCAGACCTACGCAAAGGGTATGAAGGACGCCTTCGGGGACTACGGCCACGTGCTTTACGCCTCCAAAGCCGCCTCTTTCAAGCGGATCTATGAATTGGCTGCAGAAGAAGGGATCGGCGTGGATGTGGTGTCCTGCGGTGAGATCGCCACCGCCTACCGGGCGGGATTTCCTATGGAAAAGACCTGTTTTCACTCCAACAATAAGACCGACGAAGACATTCGTTACGCTATGGAATGCGGCGTGGGTGTGTTCGTGGTGGACAACTGCGAAGAACTGTTCGCCATCGAAGAAATTGCCCGCGAAAAGGGCATCGTGCAGCCCATCTTGCTGCGGATCACCCCCGGTATCGACCCCCACACCTACGCGGCGGTGAACACCGGTATGGTGGACTCCAAGTTTGGCTCTGCCATCGAAACCGGACAGGCTGAGCAGATCACCAAACTGACCCTCACATTCTCCAACATCAAATTGCAGGGTTTCCATTGCCATGTGGGCTCGCAGGTGTTTGACTCCGATGTTTACCTGCAATCTGCGGAGGTTATGATCGCCTTCATAGCGGATATGTACGAAAAACTGGGTTTTGTTACGGAAAAACTGGACTTGGGCGGCGGTTACGGCGTGCGCTATACTGCCGACGATCCCCAAATCGACATTGCCGCCAACATCCGGCAGGTGGGCCAAACAGTAAAAGATCTGGTGGCCCGGCACAATATCCCTATGCCCCACATCTATATGGAACCGGGCAGAAGCATCGTGGCCGACGCAGGTATGACCCTGTACACCATGGGCTCGCTGAAGCGGATCCCCGGCTACAAAAACTATGTATCCGTGGACGGCGGTATGACCGATAATCCCCGTTACATTCTTTACGGCTCTCGTTACACCCTTCTTCCTGCCACCCAAATGCTGGCAGAGCGGACGATGGTCTGCGATGTGGTGGGCAGATGCTGCGAAAGCGGCGATGTGATCCAGGAAAATGTGATGATGCCGGACACCTTAATGCGCGGCGATCTGATCGCCTGCCTGACCACCGGCGCATACAACTATTCTATGGCCTCCAACTACAACCGAATCCCCAGACCCCCTGTGGTGATGCTGAAAAACGGCACATCCTATGTGGCAGTCAAACGGGAAACCTTGGAGGACATCACAAGACTGGATGTATAAAAAACTCCCCGGCGTGCCCGGGGAGAAAAATTTTTAACAAACCTATTGACAACCGGCGCAACCTGTGATAAGATTGCGTCTACAAATTGAAAAATTTGTATCCCAAAAAGTCTATTTTGTGAAGCAGATGTAATTTCCCTAGGGAAATTATGTCCAAATCGCAGGATAGGCCTTTTTTGTTGCCTTCCTGACAAAAATCAATAGGAGGTATCGTTATGGGATACTATTCAGACCCCACCGCCGCAAAGGGTTTAAGCGGCATCAACCGGGAGTTTAGCCGGCTGGAAAAAAAGGCCAAGCGCCTGAAACAACTCCATAAGGAAGGCCGGATCTCCGACCGGGAACTGGAAGACGCCCGGGGGGAGTTCAAGGGCATCTACAAGCACGTGCTTGACTTCGTGCTTGCCCAGCCGGATGAGCCCAACGGCAAATAAGCAAACCCCCACCGGGAAAAACCGGTGGGGGTAAACTTTATTTTACGACGATCTCGTACAGGTGGCCGCCGCCTAATGTAACAGCGAAGCCGTTTTCGGTGGCTTCCGTGGGGATTGGTTTCACCCGATTGCCGATACTGTCCAGCAGCCAGCCCTCGGCATTTTGGGAAGTGGAATTGACAGAAAGCGTGCCTTCCACAGTTTCGTAAATGATGGGGGCGGTGCCGTGGGCGGTCAGAAGATCGCCGTTCCACTCCCGGTCGGTGTTGGTGCAGCGACCCATAGCATAGACCAAAAGGTGCTTACTTT
>JAFQDY010000174.1 GCA_017399325.1 Oscillospiraceae bacterium | reverse complement strand
GGTTTTTCAGGTTTTTCATATCCTGGGCGAAGTTCTTCCGGTCGAAGACCATACACAGCAGGAAAGAAAGGGGCGTCACCAGCACGAAGGCCGGCACGATCATCCAGAACCAGGGCCAGTATTTTACCTGGCCCACATATTGTCCCACAGGAACGGTTCGGAACAGTTTCGGCGTGAACAACGCCAGGAAATTGCCGATGGCGTCGTTGGTACCGGGGCCCCAAATATACGAGGTGTTCTTGTAACCGATGCTGAAAAATTCGTCCCGGGAACGCAGAGGAATATAACCCAGTTCCGACTGGAAGATCTGATTGAGCATAATGAACAGCATCAAAAGCAGCAAGCCGATGGGCGCAGACAAGACCCGCTTGTAGGACAGTTTGTGATGTCCCAGCAGCACCATCATCAGCGGCACGGCCATCACCATCCAGTGGTGGAAGTAAAACCGCACGATGTCCAACTGCTCTGCATACTGATCCACCTTGGCGATGGGCTCTTCGGGATAAAACAGGGCAAGCAGACCGCTTAATACGCCCAAATAGAACATATAGTCCTTCACATATTTGTTCTTGGAGAAGAACAGGAAGGGGAACAGGGCAATATTCGCGCCGCAGATGTTGACGAACCAACTGTCCCGAAGCATTCTTGCTTCGTCCACGCTATAGGGCGGAATATACACTTTTAGGAAATGGAGCAAAAGACCGAAAGCCAGAATGGAGAACAAAACGGCCTTTTGGGTAAATGCGCTGCGGTTACGCAGCAAAAAATAAAGACCGACAGTTACGCCGGCAGCCAGGATCAGCCAGAAGAAATACCAAAAATTAAACATCGCGATGAACATTTTCAGCGCCTCCTTACTGACTTGTATTATACGCCTGTCGTTCCGATATGTCAATATATGAAAACTATCGACAAAGAAGCACCCCTACAGGGGTGCTTCTTTTGGTGCGGATGACAGGACTTGATTTGCATTTTTGCCCTGTGGGGCAAAAATTAAGGTAGCCACCAGTTTGCGAACTGGTGTCAGCAACAGTCCACCGGACTGTTGCATTCAGATGGGTTCAAGTCCTGTTTTATCTCATAGAAATTACAAAGAGGGGCAAATGCCCCTCTTTGTAATTTGGTGCGAGTTGTTTTATAGGATTTAAGCAAAAAGTGAGGAATACCAACGGTTTTTGCAATCGACAAACAGTATGTTTTGTTTTTATAAGATCCCTAAATACTTTCAAGTTTTGCATTCGTAACGGAAAATCAAGACTTTTGCAATAAAAAGATGTGCAAGTGGCAGTGAACAAGCCCCATAGAGTTGCAAAACTTAGATAGTTTTACCATTTAAATTAGTCTATATAATCCAGTATTATAGGGATGTGGTCAGACAAATCCAACCAACTTTTATAATTGCATACTTGATACTTATGAATGTTTTTAGGGGAAGTAAAACAATGATCAATATGATACCCTCTATCAAGATGGCGATAAAGATAAAAGGTATGCGTTGATTCTTCACCTTGCCGTTCTCCCTTGGTAATGTGATATGCAGAGTGAAGACCGATAGACCGAAGTTGCTGAACAACAGCACTATGTGTGCGGGTGTAGTGTTTTTTGTCCCATATGGCGTTACTGTTAAAATCTCCAATGATTACAGTTCTGGCATCATAATGTGAGAGATTTATGCTTTGATAAATGTAGTATTCCTCGATATATGGTTTGCACGCCCATACTGCGACCAGGTCAAAGCTATTATTAACTTTTACGGATATAAAATTGCGTAAGCAGAACTTGTCCCAATTGTTTTGGGACAAGCAGACTCCTGATCTTGCAAATACACCGAGCCCCTTGCTATTTCGTTCGCCAGTCCAAAGATAATTGTTGGCAAATTCGAAATAGGGGGAAGACGGATAACCAGCAGGGTTTTCGCACTCTTGGATAATGTATATATCGGCATCGAGTTCGGAGATCTTCTGAAACTTATCCCTAAATTTACCGTTGCAGTTCCAACTAATAATTCTCATATTCTGGCTCCTTACAACCATCTTCAATATGTACATTTACATCCAATAGAAAAGGGATTACCCATGTAGTTCTTTATGCTGAATCCAAAATGCAGTATCCGGCTTAATAACAAGAATGTCGATGGGACCACCCACAGTTTCAACGACATTTGAGTAGTGCATAGTTTTTATTGTTACATCGACCGCGTATTGAGCAAAATCAATGGCATCTTGTAATGTAAATAGCCCCCAGGAAACTTCGGTTCGTCCAAGAGGTATTTCTGTTCCACCGGAATTTCTCATATATGTGTTTTGAATTATTTTCGATAGCGTCTGCGTTTCACCGTCCCATTTTGCCCCTTGAAAAGCTGTGTCAATGGTGTTCACAGACTTATTTTTGACATTAAGGGTGTATACACATTGTGTGGTCACGTTGTCTATTGTTCGATATCCAGCAACAATGAAGTTTGTGTTGGGTACTTCTGCAGTCGAATTAAAGTACTCAATGAGCATTTGGGGAACAGTTGCAACATCTGTAGAATTAGTTATTTTTTCGCGAATAAATGCTTCAATATAACCAGTAATAGGTGCACCGCATAGTGACGCATCGCCACATGTTGAGATTCCAATGTTATTGGGGCAGAGAAAGGTTTTGTCAGTAGTGTCAGTTGTATGAGTTCCAATTCTTACGGTTGTTTGATTGCCTGCTTTTGTAGTTTGTGTATAAGTCGTACGGCTGTCGCTTGCGAGTACGATACCCTCTTTAACATGAACAGCAATAATAAAAGACATTATAATCATCCCCTTGTTTGGATATTGTTGTATATCCATTATAGTATACAGATTTTGGTTTAGCAAGAAAGAAATAAAAACTATGGTGTATGGCGAGAATAGTCTCAATAAAATGTAAAAGCCGCCAGCATTCGTAATAAAAGCTGACGACTTTGGTGCGGATGACAGGACTTGAACCTGCATGCTTCGCAGCACTAGAGCCTAAATCTAGCGTGTCTGCCAATTCCACCACATCCGCATATTCGGTTTTGCCATTTATCAACTTGCTTATTCTATCACGGGGCGGTTTTGTTGTCAACGGATATTCTGAAGGGGCGTTTTGGTCGGCTCGGCTGTCCTCCGGGGCGGAGAAATAGGGAAAAACCGTTGATGCGCCACTATATTTGAATATTTGTTCTTGACTTTCCACCGGGGGGCAGATATAATAGATTCGGTATGGTGTACGCTGAACTTTCAGCGTTTCATGATAACCCGGCATCAGCCGGGGTTGGGTATGCGCCTCATGGCGTTTATGTGCTTAAATCATCTTCACCGACTGTTTCGGTGCATTTATTTTGCCAACTGAACATCATGGGGTCTATGCACCCATCCCGTAGGCTGTGCCTATTTTACAAAGGAGGTGTGCTTAGATTTATGGAACACTTAGAAATCCTATGGATCGCTATTAGCGCGATCGTAGGCATTGCTCTTGGTCTTCCTTTTGGTATGGCTTATCGCAAGCGCGTAAGTGAACGGGAAATCGGCTCGGCCGAAACCGAAGCCACGCGGATCATCAACGAAGCCATTCGCAGCGGCGAAAGTCGTAAGAAAGAAATGCTGCTGGAAGCCAAGGACGAAATCCACAGATCTCGTACCGAGTACGAAAAAGAAGTAAAAGAGCGCCGTGCTGAACTGAGTAAGCAAGAGCGCCGTTTGCAGCAAAAAGAAGAAGCACTGGATAAGAAAACCGAAACCTTCGAACGCAAGGAAGAGGAACTGGCCCGCAAGATGGGCGAGGTCGCCAAGGCGCAAGCCGCTGCCGAAGAAGTTCACAAGCAGCACTTGGAAACCTTGGAGAAGATCTCCGGCCTGTCCCAGGAGCAGGCAAAGCAATTCCTGCTGGAGAGCGTTGAGGAAGAAGTCCGTCACGAAACGGCTATGAAGATCAAGGAGATCGAGCAGCAGATGAAGGACGAGGCTGACGACAAGGCAAGAGAGATCCTGTCTATCGCCATTCAGCGCTGCGCTGCAGACCACGCCGCGGAAGCAACGGTATCCGTTGTGCCGCTGCCCACCGATGAGATGAAGGGCCGCATTATCGGCCGGGAGGGTCGGAACATCCGCACTCTGGAGACCATCACCGGTGTTGATTTGATCATTGACGACACGCCCGAGGCGATCACCGTCAGCAGTTTTGATCCCGTCCGCCGTGAGGTGGCAAGACTAGCGCTGGAGAAACTGATCGCCGATGGCCGTATCCACCCCACCCGCATTGAGGATATGGTGGAGAAGGCCCGCAAAGATGTGGACCGCACCATTCGTGAAGAGGGTGAGCGGGCCTGCTATGAGACCGGCGTGCATAATCTGAACCCGGAACTGGTGAAGATCCTGGGCCGTCAGAAGTACCGTACATCCTACGGTCAGAATGTGCTGAACCACTCCATCGAAGTTGCCCACATTGCAGGTCTGATGGCTTCCGAACTGGGCGTAGATGTGGCGCTGGCAAAGCGCGCAGGTCTGCTGCATGACTTGGGCAAGTCCATCGACCACGAAGTGGAAGGCAGCCACGTACAGTTGGGCGCTGATCTGGCCCGCAAGTACAAGGAAAACCCCACGGTTATCAATGCCATCGAATCTCACCACGGCGATGTGGAGCCTAAGAGCGTGATCGCTGTGCTGGTGCAGGCCGCCGATGCGGTGTCTGCCGCAAGACCCGGCGCCCGCCGCGAGAATGTGGAGAACTACATCCGTCGACTCCAGAAACTGGAAGAACTGACCGGCAGTTATCCCGGCGTTGAGAAGGCATACGCCATTCAG
>JAFQDY010000017.1 GCA_017399325.1 Oscillospiraceae bacterium | reverse complement strand
TATAAATGCCAAGTTCCACCATCTTCGGGTCGACCATAATGAGTTTTACATCGTCGGGACTTGCCTTATACAGCAGAGAAATGATGATGGAATTCATACAAACGGATTTACCTGAACCGGTCGTACCCGCAATCAGCATATGGGGAAGTCGCGCAATGTTGCCAACGATGCAATTGCCGCCAATATCCTTGCCGACTGCAAAGGAGGATTTGGATTTCGCATTTTCAAATTCTTGAGAATCGATTACATCCCGCAAAGAAACCATTGTCACTGCCCGATTCGGCACTTCGATGCCAACAACAGAAATTTTTCCGGGAATCGCCGCAATGCGAACGCCGGTTGCACCCAAACTAAGAGCAATATCGTCAGCAACTGCCGTCAGTTTGTTCAGCCGAACACCCTTTTGCAGTTCCACTTCGTAGCGGGTAACACTAGGACCGCGGGTAACATTGATGATGTGCGCTTCGATCTTGAAACTGGCCAAGGTTTCGTTCAGCCGGTAGGAATTTTCACGCATTTCCATAGTTCCGTCGGTCATACCACGGTCGGACTCTTTCAGAAGTTCAATGGGCGGGAAATTGTACTCCGGTTTCTGCTCGTTGAGAGATGCCTCGATCTCCTCTGCCACCTCTTCGGCGGCTTCCTTGGCCTCTTCCCTGCTTACCACCTCGGATTTCGGCGGTTGTGTAGCAGGTTCATCAATCACTTGGTTGATATTCAGAGGCGGCATCTGTCTGGGCTTTTCCAACATGATCTCCTGATCAATGTCGAACGCAGGGTTATTCCCTGTTGCGACGGCAACAGGCTCGTCGATCTCCACATCGATCTGGCGGAACATATCCTTTTTCTTATCTTTCGCAATGTCTTGCACCACCGCAGGTTCCTGTATCGTCTGTGTAGCCTCTTCGGCCCGTTGACGGCGCTCCCGCTGGTGTTCTTTATACTCGATGTGTTTGTTTGCAATGTGATTAACAACGATTGCTGCAGGCTCAGGCCGCTCAACGGGCGCTTCATCCACATTGGCCCGGGGGCGTTCCTGTATGGCGCGTATGATGCTGACAACGGTGATTTGCATACCGCCAAGCAGAGTGAGCAAAGCGGCAATAATAAACAGGATATAACTGATCACTCTGCCGCAGAGCCATTCGATCAGCATAGAAAAACCGCCGCAAATTACACCGCCGGTCGTCTCCTGAATGCCACCGGTATAAAGAAAACTCAATACATTCGTATCTTCAGAAACGACAGGATTCAGACCCAAATGGGAAATACAGCCACACAACAGAATAAATGCGCCAACACAGATCGAACGCATCATAACCGGCCGGCTGCCGCTGAACGCATGGATGATGAATAAGTACAAAAAACCGGGAATTGCCACGATAAATCCAACACGGCCAACCAAACCATGAATAAAACTCTCCAAAAGCTTGATCAGGGCGCCCTCGGGATTAAAGAAAATCACAAGAAGCAAAACAAAAACGAACAGGAAAACAACAGAAGTAATCACGCGGATCGGAATCTTGCGCTCCTTAGGTGCGTCTTTTGCAGAAACGTTGTCGCATTTACCCACTTTCTTTGTGGAGGTATTCTTTTTGTTCATTTTATCTTTTTGCGCTGAAGCAATTTTCTCAGCGTGGGATTTTGTTTTCTTTTCAGCCATATGAACCTCCAATTAAGAAATCAGATAAAGGATAAACGCCAATAACGATGCGCCAAATGAATAAAAAGCAAAACCGGAAAAACCGGAATGACGCATAACAGTTTGCAGTACACTAATGCCAATATAACCGCCGCAGAAGGCAGCAACACCGGAAAGGATCGAACCAAGAAGACCCACAAACGACAGGCCGCCGACACCCAAAGCAAAGATTCCGTAAAAATCAAAAACGATCGCGAAAATCATTGCAGGCAAAGCCAGAACGATCGCCCAGGAACCACTGTGCTGCCGGTCAGCTCCCCGTAACGTTGCGTAGGATGTGATCATACCTGTTCGGGAAATGCCGGGAAGTGCTGACAGCGCGCCCAGCACACCCATAACGATCCCATCAAGACCTGTCATGGATCTAGCATCCTTATTGCCCTGTGGCGCATGATCGGCAAGCAGCAAACTAAGTCCGTTTAGTAAAAAAAACGCCATAATCGCCGGCAGGCTATGCTCCCATCTGTATGTTGCAAAATACAGAATGAGACCGATAAGCATCGGAACGGTTGCTGTTTTCATCAGTCGCAGATCATAAGCGGTTTTATTGTCCAAAGAGCGCGCCCTTCTTCTGCCAAGGACAATGTTTTTTTGCTCACGTTGCAAACGGGAAACAACCTCGTGATACCCGATAACAACAGAAAGGAACACGCCGATATGTACCAGAAGATTCTGTACAGAATCTCTGGTGGTAATTCCGAAAATATAATAGAATAAGCCTTGATGCGCGCCGGAAGATACGGGCAGAAACTCAGTTATGCCGGTAACAAATCCAAATATGATATTTTTCAACAAATCCATTGGATTTTGCTCCTTCCCTACTGATTAATTTATAATAACATATTCTAAATTAAATTTCCAGTATATCCGGAAAATTATTTCTTTTCATCCCTTTTCGCATCGATCATTGCGTGCAGTTCCGTTAACGCATCATTTAAGTCACCGAGAGAGTCGATGAGGCCCGATGCAACAGCGTCCTTACCGTACAAAATTGTGCCCACATCGGTAGCCAT
>JAFQDY010000173.1 GCA_017399325.1 Oscillospiraceae bacterium | reverse complement strand
GCTCCACCTCGCCGCCGAAGTCGGCGTGGCCGGGGGTGTCCACGATGTTGATCTTGGTACCTTTGTACTGAACTGCGGTGTTCTTGGCCAGAATGGTGATGCCGCGCTCGCGCTCCAGATCGTTGGAATCCATCACGCGGTCAACGACAGCCTGATTCTCGCGGTAGACACCGCCCTGTTTGAGCATCTCATCCACCAGCGTCGTCTTGCCGTGGTCGACGTGGGCAATGATAGCGATGTTTCTCAGATCATTGCGAACCATTGTATCTTCCTCCAAAAATTCAATTTTAAACAATTTATTATACGCCTGTTTTTCTTTCTTTGTCAAATAGAATCCTGCATTTTTACAAAATGGACGGGTTTTCGATAAAAACTTCAGAATTTCTTAAGATAAAATCATTGTATCCCGCCTTTTGATTTGTTATGATACTTAAATGGAGGGATCTTATGAACCGTTCATTGAAACTATTCTGCGCGATCATTGCGCTTTGTTTCCTTTTTTGCGGCTGCGCCCACTCGGGTCAGAACACAGTCGAACCCACGCAGCCTGTTGTCACCGAGCCAAAGGAGATGCTTACCGAGCCGCCGACCGAGGCGCCCACAGCGGCGCCGACCGAACCGCCCACGGAAGCGCCGACCGAACCGGAGCCTATTTCCATCCGCATCACCGCCGCTGGTGACAACCTGCTGCACAACAGCGTGTCCTACGCCTGCGCGGTGGAAGACGGTTACGATTTTAAACCGCTTTATGAGAATATCACCGATATCATTCAAGGCAGCGACATCGCCTTTATCAATCAAGAGGTCATGTTTACCGGTGAGGCGGGCGCCTATCCCAATCTGGCTGCGCCTCTGGAGGCCGCCGACGCGCTGATCGACGCCGGATTTAGCGTGATCAACCTGGCCACCAACCATACGCTTGACAAAGGTGTCAAGGGGCTGGAGACCTGTCTGGAAACGGTACATGACCTGCCGTTTGACGCTGTGTTGGGCGCGTTCCGCACCGAGGAAGAGTCCACGCAACTGTGTTTCGTCGAAAAACAGGGAATCCGCTTCGGCTTTTTGTCCTATACATACGGCTTGAACGGCTATCAACTGCCGTCAGACAAACTTTGGAAGATATCCATGATCGACGAGGCCAAGATCAAGGGCGATCTGGAGGCTATCCGCCCCAACTGTGACTATCTGATTGTTTCCATGCATTGGGGCAATGAATACCAGACCCAGCAGGGCGGTTATCAGGCGGAACTGGCACAACTCCTGTGTGACGGCGGCGCCGACCTGATCATCGGTACCCATCCTCATGTGCTGCAGCCGGTGGCATGGCTGGAGAATGCTCAGGGCCACCGTACCCTCTGCGCCTATTCTCTGGGAAATTTCATTTCCAATCAGCACAAGCGTGTCACAATGCTTGGCGGCATTCTGGAGGTGGAACTGCTGTTTGACGAAAATGGCCAACTTCTGGAGACCGTTTCCGCCGGTGTGATCCCAACGGTGACCCATTATCAAAAGGGTTATTACCGGATCTATCCCCTCAGCGAATATACCGACGAACTTTCCGCCAAGCACGGCATTCATAAATACGAAACGCCCTTTGATCTTTCTTATCTGAACGAACTTTCTGAAAAGATTCTGGGCGAATACGCCATCACCTGGGAGGGTGAACATGACTAAGTTTTGTGGGTTTACCCCCAAAAACCGATTTTTCCTTGCGCCTATGGCAGGCATCACCGATGCGGCATTCCGCACGGTGTGCGCCGAACAGGGCGCAGCCGTGACCTATACCGAGATGGTCAGCGCCCGTGCGCTGGTCTATGAGGATAAAAAAACCGCCAGTCTTTTGGAGATGCAGCCCGATCACCGCCCCTGTGGCGCTCAGTTGTTCGGCAGCGAACCTGATATCATGGCAGAGGCCGCCGTGCGCGCCATCGCCATTTGCAAGCCGGAGTTTCTGGATGTGAACATGGGCTGTCCTATGCCCAAGATCTTCAACAACGGCGATGGCAGCGCGCTGATGGGGGATCCGGAGCGGGCAGCGGCCATCGTCACCGCCATGAAAAAGGCAGTGGATCTGCCGGTCACGGTCAAATTCCGCAGCGGTATCCGGGAAGATTCCCGCAACTGTGTGGAGTTTGCCAAACGGATGGAGGCCGCGGGCGCCGACGCCATGTGTATTCACGGCCGTACCCGGGTGCAAATGTACAGCGGAAAAAGTGACCGTGCCATGGTAAAGGCGGTCAAAGAGGCTGTTTCGGTTCCGGTGATCGCCAGCGGAGACGCCCTCAGCGGGCAGGAATGTCTGGACATCCTCTCTGAGACAGGAGCGGATTTTATTATGATCGCACGGGGTGCCGAGGGCTACCCCATGATCTTCAACGATTGTCTGGCGCTGGAGGCCGGCTTACCCAAGCCGCAGTATTCTGCGAACGAAGTGCTGGATGTGATGCGCCGGCACGCCAAACTGACCTGTGCGCTGAAGGCCGAGCATCGGGCAATGCCCGAACTGCGCAAGCATATGCTCTGGTATCTGGGCAACCTACGGGGTGCAAAATCCTTTAAGCCCAGAATGGCGCAGATCAATACAATGGAAGAGTTCCTTTCGCTTTGCGAGGAACTGGAACAGCAGGGGTTCGACTTAAAGGGGTGATACCATGTCGAGCGAAAAAGCGCTGGTCCAAAAGGCAAAGGCAGGCGACCGTGACGCTTTTGCCGCTTTGGTATCGGCTTATGAAGGGAAGATCTATAATCTTGCCCTTCGGTATCTTGGCAACCGGGAGGATGCCATGGACGCCTCGCAGGAGGTGTTTCTCCGTGTATTTCGGTTTTTGCCGGGATTTCAGGAGGAAAGCGGTTTTTCTACGTGGATCTACCGCATCGGTGTGAATGTATGCAAGGATATGCTTGCGAAACGGACCCGGCGAAACGAACTTCCGCTGGAGATCCCTGACGATGAAGAGGATTACCGTACGGCGGAGGTGGCTGACAGCCGCTATGATCCGGAGGCCATTGCCCAGCAGGCTGACCTGCGGAAGGCGTTGGCTGACGCCATCGGCGATCTGCCGCAACAGCAGCGTGAGATGATCGTATTACGGGATATTCAAGGACTCAGTTATGAGGAAATCGCGAAGGTGCTTGCGCTGGAATCGGGAACAGTAAAATCGAGGCTTTCCCGGGCTCGCGAAAATCTTCGAAAAAAATTATTACAAAGTGGGAACATTTTTGGCGCTTCGCCGTCTAAACTATCGAAAGGAGGGAAAACAGATGCGATCCTGTGAAGATTTTGAGATTCTGATGAACCTTTTGCTGGATGACATGCTGCCCTCCGAGGAACGTCGGCCG